>CALUJT010000023.1 GCA_944321005.1 uncultured Atopobiaceae bacterium
GCGATCACGCACGCGCACCCGACCTCGACGGGGGCGTGCGTCGCTATGGTGCATATCGCGCGGGACCTCATCGACGGTGCGAGCCCGGCGGACGTGGCGGGTGACATAGCCGCACGTCCCGTGGACGAGATTCGCTCCGGCGGCTTTGTGCGCGACACCTTCGATGCTGCGCTCTGGTGCCTCGCCAACACGTCGAGCTACACCGAGTGCGCGCTCGCCGCGGTGAACCTTGGGGACGACACGGACACCACGGCCGCCGTCGCCGGCGCGCTCGCCGGCATCGTCTACGGCATCGAGGGAATCCCGGCCGGGTGGCTTGACGCGCTGCGCGGCAAGGACGTCATCGAGGCGTGCCTGTTCTGAGGGCGAGCGTTCATGATTCTGTCTTGCGCTCGCTTGAGACTACGGCTGCTTCGCATAATGCGCTCAAGACGGCTTGCGAGCCCTTCTTGGTGGAGGCCAGCGTTTAGTACGCATCCAAAGCCCGTCTCGTACTATACTATGTAATCATATGATTACATCCTGAGCTGAAGAGGGCGATGGACCCAAGGGCTCTGTTTCTGCATCAAGCCAAGATGTTCGTCGAGAAGAATGGGTTCATTCTCGTCGCCCGCGAGCAAAGCTCGGCGTTCATGGCTGAGCGCGGCATGACGATGGACGACCTTCGGCGAGTGATTCTTGCGCTTGAGCCAAAGGACATGTTCGACGGGCCAGAGCCAGATAGGAACCCTCGCTACTCGGAGAAGTGGACCGTGGCAGAGTTTTCACCGGAGTATGACGGTGAGACGCTGTATCTGAAGTTATCCATTCGGGTGGACGTGGAGCGATGTAAGTGCTTGTCGGTGAAGCTGTATGTGGACCGACCGGAGGCAGGGGAATGAGTGCAGTGAAGACAATTGAAACGTTTTGTCCCGAGTGCGATTGTGAGGTAACGGCATCCATCGAGCTCAGGGCTGAGACGCTGCCCGTCAAGGGGGAGCCGACCTCATATGATGCAGAGATTGCTGTCTGCCCGTGCTGCGGCAAGGCAATCGGTGACTCCCGCATCGAGGAGGGCAACTTGCGTCGCGCCTACTCCGCCTACTGCGCCGCCCATGGTGTCATGGCCCCAGATGAGGTCAGAGAGCTTCGGAACAGCTACGGTCTCTCTCTGCGTGAGTTCAGCAAGTTCCTCGGGTTCGGCGAGCAAACGGTGGCCCGCTACGAGGCGGGCGCCGTCCCCGATGACTCGCATAACACCACGCTCATGCTCGCTTCGACGACCTTGGGGGCGGCGTCCCTTCTGTCGGTCAGGGAGGGCCACCTGAGCGAGCGGACTGCGGCGGCGGTTCGACGGTTCATCGAGGGTGGGGCTCCTTTCTCTGGGGCGGCTGGAGCCTTCGTTTCGCGTCAGTGGCCCACGCCGGAGATGCTGAAGCCGAGCAGTCTCAACGGCTTCCGCCCGTTCAGCCTGAACCGTGTTGCCGCGGTGATGTGCGAGCTGGCTTCCCGCTGCAAGGACCTCTACAAGACTAAACTCCAGAAGGCGATGTTCTTTACCGACTTCCTTTGCTATGCGAGGACTGCGCGATCGATGACGGGGCTTGCCTACGCGCATGCGGATTACGGCCCCGTGGTGGACGGTTGGGATGGAATTGTTGCTACGCTTAAGGAGGCCGGCACGATTGAGCTCTCGGAGATGGATTGGGGAGAGATCGTGCTTCCCAAGTGCTGTCCAGAGGGTGTGCTAAGTGATGATGAGCTTCGGCTCCTGGACGAGGTCGCCAGCCTCGTTGATACGTTCCGGACATCTTCGGTGATCTCGTCCTTCTCGCATGAGCTTGATGCGTGGAAGCATACAAAGAACGGCCAATTCATCGAATATGATTCAAATTCCGCGCAGGTAGAGGATGCGATTATCCGCAGAATGGCAGACTGGCTGTGAGCGATTGCGACTACGGCAACCTCATGTTGTCGAACGGTCGCCAGTGCCCGCGGCTACGAAACCACTTCTCCGGTACGGGAATGAGCCGCCCGTGTGGAGGTGATACGCTAGCCAGGAGGTATTGTCTCGCTCTTGGAAGGCGACGGACAATGGGAGAAGGACGCGCGCATACGAATCGGCGCTTACGACAGATCGTTGAGCCGACCGACAACGAAAAGGCTGCAGTAAAGGCCGCCCGGACGTTCGGGCGCGTCTTCGCGCACGATAGTGCGGCGCTTGGGGTGGCCGCCTTTGCCCTGTTCTTCTTCATCGTCTTTGCGATTGTCATCGTGACGCTCGTCGGCGGCATTGCGAGCGGCGAGTACGGGCAGCAGGATATTACGTGGCTTGCCGCTATCGGCGCCTTCCTGTTCGTCGTATTCGCCCTGCTTGTGGTCGCGGCGGTTCTTGTCGCTCGTCACCATTACCTGCACCCGGACAAGATAGACGTCTTTGCGACAGATGGGCGCCTGTTCCACACCTGGTTCCTGCGGGACAAGGAGTACAAGGACGGCCGCGGAATTGTCCGCATCAACGTCGTCGGGATCGCGGAGTGCACGGGGTTCCACAACAGGAAGGACCGGACGGTCTGGATCCTTCCGGGCCCCGACGCGCGCATCTACGACGTGTGGCGGCGCGGCAAGCGGTGGGAGGACGAGCGCGATCTGTGCCTCGACCTTCTGGAGAAGGGGATACCGAATGGCTCGGACACGGACCCGTTCTATGGCGTGGACGAGCAGTACCGGGGATTTCTCGAGCGGATCGGCGTGCGGGTAGAGGAGACGACCGAGCCCGTCACCTTCCTGGCCGGGACGTGGTCGCTGGTGGACGACTATCTTCATGATTGATGGCCGTGCGGCGTCCTGCGTTACGGACAAGGCCCTGGTCGCCAACGGCGGCATGACGGCATAGGGTTCGGCAGAAAGCACGCACCTGCCCGAGAGTCGCTCCCTGGCCATTTTATATTGAAGTTGTTGCCTCGCGACTGCGCCCGGTGGACGCTCCCTTCGAATACAAAAACGAGAAAATATAAAAAAACGAAAACGGATAAAATGACGAAAAGGAGCCCTCGACGCGAGGAGGGAGCGCCATGAGGAAGATCAATCCGTTCAAGCCGACCGCAGGTGCGGAGCCTCCAGTCCTAGCGGGTCGCGATACCGTTCTCGATGACTTTGAAATTGGGATAGAGGAAGGTATCGGCGCTCCCGGCAGGCTCATGCGCATTACCGGTCCGCGAGGTTCGGGAAAGACCGTCCTTCTTACTGAGCTGGGAGACATCGCCCGCAGACATGGCTGGCGCGTGGTGGACGTGACAGCAGCGGAACATCTTCCTGAGATGATTTGCCGTAGGCTCGAAAAAACCGATGCGCTTGACTATTCAGTTGAGCTCGATCTCATGGTCGTAAAGGCGAAGGCTCAGAAAGAAGAGCCTCACAGACATGAGGATGTCTACGAGGTGTTGAGCCGAGTCACTGGCAAACTGACCGAGAAGGACAAAGGCCTGCTCGTGACGATTGATGAGATTCAGGATGCAAGCGTCGAGGACGTCCGTGAGATTGCCGTTGCGATTCAGCATCTTATCCGAGAGCGCCGTAACATCGCCCTAGTCTTTGCCGGGCTGACTGCGGGAGTGATGAATCTGCTGGGGGAGGACGGGCCTACGTTCCTGAGGCGGGCGTACCCCGAGGAGCTGGACACCATCCCTGTGGACGAGGTCGAGGCGGCGCTCAAGGCAACGTTCGAGAAGAGCGGAGTTTGCATTGGCATGGACGCGCTCGCCACAGCAGCTGATTCGACCGCAGGATATGCCTATCTCATTCAGCTGGTAGGATATTACGTCTGGCGCGCAGCGCAGGTTCGTACGGGCGGGGAGCTGGATGCCATCTCAATGGAGGACGTCGAGAGGGGCATTGTCTCTGCGCGACGGGAGTTCGAACGGACGGTACTTGAAACCGCGATTGCCCATCTTCCCAAGATGGCGATGGAGTACCTTCTTGCGATGACCAAGGATAAAAGAGCGTCCTCAACTGGGGAAATCGCCAATCGACTGGGCGTTCCGGCATCATCGCTCTCCACTACTCGAAAGCTCCTCGTCTCTCGCCAGGTCATTGAGCCGACGGCTCGGGGTTACGTTGACTTCTCGATTCCGTTTATGAGGGAGTACCTTACCAAGAATCGCGAGGCGCTGCTGGCGCGCTATGGGGTTGAGGGGTAGCTCGGTCTTCTCTGCGCCCCATTCGTGCATCTCCGGCCCAATGAGTGGTGTGTAGCCATCCAGATGGGGCTGAGGAGATGATGGCCCTGCCAATTCTGCCGTTACCGGGCAACCGCTCGCCTGATGGAGAGGGGCCGGCCCAATTGTTGTCCGGTCCGACTGGTATGGTCTCTGCGACGAGGGCATTCGGGGTGGAGGAGCCATGCGGCTGTGGTACAAGACGGGAGACGTTGCGGCCCTGCGGGAGCTTCCGCGGAACAGGGTGGTATGTCTCGACGTCGAGACCACGGGGCTCGACCCTAACGCGGACGAGGTGCTGCAGGTTGCGCTCATCCGCGGGGACGAGGTGGTCCTCATGTCCAGCCACGTGCGGCCGGAGCGACACGTGCGATGGCCCGCAGCCCAGCGCGTGAACGGGATATCCCCTGAGATGGTGGCGGACTGCCCGCCCTTGTCGTCGCTTTCTCAGGAGCTTGAGAGGCATCTTTGCGGCGCCACGCTCATTGTTGGATACAACGTGGCCTTTGACCTTGCCTTTGTTCGTGTCGCAGGAATCTCGTGCGGGAATGTGCCCGTCTTCGACGTCATGAGAGAGTTTGCGCCCGTTGTCGGCCGGCGACGTGGTGGAGGCCGCGACTATTCCTGGGTCCCTCTTGAACGCTGTGCCCGGCACTACGGGATTCGATTTCGCGCGCACGATGCCCTTGAGGACGCGCGGGCAACGCTGTGCTGCTTCTGGGCAATGCTGGAGCGTGGGCCAGCGCGGGGCTCGTCAGCGGCTGCGAAGTCCTATCTGAGCGTGGTGGCCGACTATGCAAGCGAGAAGAGCCATGGAGGGGTGTGAGATGAATAAGGGTAAAGGCGAAGTCGGAAGAGGTGGCACCATGGACTGCCCGCTTTCGAAGCGTGCCCGCTCGCTCTGGGCAAAGACCGATTCCGAGGACGGAGATCTCTGGCTCCCGCTCTATGTCCATGCCAGTGATGCGGCACGCACGATGGAGAGGCTCTGGGACGAGTGGCTTCCAAACAACGTGAAGGGCCTCTTTGCTCGGCAGTGTGAAGGGCGAGAAGAGCTTGCGCGCAAGGCACTTATCTTCCTCGCCGGAGTTCATGACATTGGGAAGGGAACACCCATCTTTCAGGCCAAGCCATGTGGCCGAGGGTGGGACGGCGAGCCTGTGAGTCTTGCTTGGAAGCCGGAGAAGGCCGGGCTGTACATAGAAGCGGGTCTTTCCACGATGCGTCAGCCCGCCCACCCCATCGCCGGACAGGTTCTTCTCGATCGCTACCTCGAGGAAGAGTTTGGCTGGTCGTTTGAGCGTTCGGATGCCTGGGGCTCGGTAATCGGAGCGCATCATGGCAACGTGCCGGAAAAGCAGCGCGTCCACGATGCCTTTAGTGCCAGCGTCGCGATGGGCGACACTTCCGATGGGGCGGGGGAAGCGTGGAGGGAGGTTCAGCGCGAGCTGCTCAAGTTTGCCCAACAGATGGCGGGGCTAGACGAGCACGACATGGAGGCTCTTGGGAGAAGCTCCTGGGATGCGCCCACTGAGTCCGTTGTCTGCGGACTTGTCATCATGGCGGACTGGATTGCGAGCAACCAAGAGCTCTTCCCGCTGCTGCCGCTCATCTCAGGGTCCGGTGAAGCTGAGGGCGTCTCTGGGGAAAAGACGAGCCTAGCACCCGGGAACCGTGCTGACCGCGCCTGGGGCAAGCTTTCCCTGACGTCAAGCTGGTCGGGAGAACCGCCTCTCGTCTCGGACGAGTGGTTCTGCGAGCGCTTTGGCCTGCCCGCCGGCGCCACACCTCGTCCAGTTCAGCGCGCCGCCATGGAGGTCGCGAACAAGATGACGGAGCCCTCCCTCTTGGTCATCGAGGCGCCGATGGGAGAGGGGAAGACCGAGGCCGCGCTTGCTGCGGCAGAAATCGTGGGCGCACGCTTTGGGTGCGGCGGAGTTTGCGTCGCGCTTCCCACCATGGCGACGACGGACGCCATGTTTGGGCGCGTCCGCCGCTGGCTCGATCACCTCGCGCCAAATGGTGCTTCGAGCATCTTTCTCGCGCATGGAAAGGCCCAGCTCAATGAGGAGTTTCAGGGAATCGTGCGTTCTTCACGCAAGCGTCGTCTGATGAGCTCGATGGGCATCGATGTGGGAGATGGGGCGTCGGCGGACGAGCACGTCGTGGTGTCCGACTGGATGCAGGGACGAAAGAAGGGCATGCTAGCGAGCTTCGTCGTCTGCACGGTCGACCAGGTGCTCATGGGGGCGCTCGACATGAGGCACCTCTCTCTCAGGCACCTCGCCCTGGCGGGCAAAGTGGTCATCGTTGATGAGTGCCATGCCTACGACAGCTACATGCAGCAGTATTTGAAGCGCGTGCTGGAGTGGCTTGGCGTGTGGGGATGTCCCGTCATTCTGCTTTCTGCAACGTTGCCCACGTCGGTGCGGGATGAGTTGGTATCTGCCTATCAAGGGAAGTCTGCGAATCAAACAGGGTACCCTGCATCCGATTCCGATAGCCCCAGCCTGCTTGCCTCCCTGTTGAGCGGCGGGCAGTCTCGCAAGGCCCAGGCGCGAAAGAAGAGGCAGAGTGCCGAGATTGAGAGGCCTTCGGAGTCTCTCGCGGAAGAGCCCTACCCTCTTCTCACCGTTGCCTCTGGGTCCCATTCCATACGGCTCGATTGCTCGCCCTCTTCACGAATCACGAGGGCGGAGGTCACGTTGATGCGCGATGACGAGGACGCCCTCATCGGCACGCTAAAAGAGAGACTTCTCGATGGCGGTGTCGCTGGGGTGGTTTGCGATACGGTCACGCGTGCTCAGGGGGCGTATCGTGCTCTGAAGGGGTGCTTTGGCGAGAGCGAGGTTATGCTTGCCCACTCGCGCTTCTTGGACCTCGATCGCATGGACAACGAGAGCCGTCTTCGCGGACTGCTCGGCCCCGATGCCACCATACACAACGGAAAACGTCCAGAGCGCCTAATCGTAGTTGGGACGCAGGTGCTCGAGCAGTCGCTCGACATCGACTTCGACCTGTTGGTCACTGATGTCGCTCCTATAGACCTTCTGATGCAGCGCTTGGGCAGGGTTCATCGGCATGCTCGTGGGATGGGCGAGAAGGACCGTCCGGCACGCCTGCGTGCTGCCCATTGTTTCATTCGGGGCATAGAGGACATGAGCCCCGAGGGGCCGGTATTTTCCTCCGGCGTCTCGCGCGTCTACGAGCCGGCTTCTCTCATGGAGGCCCTTTCGGTGAGCGGGCTTTGTGACATGGACGCATCCGCGGCTTTTTCTCTTCCGAGGGACATCGCACGGTTGGTGCGAGCTGCGTATTCCCCAGCTGTAAGGAGTGCGATTCCTGAGGTCTGGCACTCTTCCTATGAGGCGGCGCGTAAGACGCGGGAGGAAAATGTAGCGAGCAAGAAGCAGCGGGCGGAGACGTTTCTGCTGCCCTCCTCCCGCGAGCTCATGCGAAACGAGAAGACGCTTACGAACCTCTTCGCTGGAGCGGTCGAGGACAGCTCGGACGCCCGCATGAACGAGGACGCAGGGCAGCGCGCGGTGCGCGACACGCAGGAAACTGTCGAGATTCTTCTCGTCAGAAAAGAGGATGGCCGCATCAGTCTTCTTCCTTGGATAGGTGATGAGAAGAACGGTGTCGAGCGAGGCCAGGAGATTCCCACGACTTATGAGCCGGATTGGGCGCTATCGGCAGTGCTGGCACAGTGCGCGGTGAGGCTGCCGGCCTCGCTATGCCGACCTCAGCAGATTGACAGGCTTATTGAGGAGCTTGAGGGTGGCTGCGAACGATGGGCGGCGGCCTGGCAGGGCGTTCCTGTGCTTGCGGGGAGGCTGGCTCTTGCCATGGAGGAGAGCGACGGCGAGCCGGAGGAGTTTGAGACGACGGTCCTCGGTCAGCGCGTTCGCTATACCAGAGAGGGGGGATTGTCTACCGTTCGCCAATGAATGGCATTATTTACAACTATACATATCACAGTTGCACTACATTGTTTACGACGACAGTCGTCAGTGGTTCTGCTGAGCGGCGGATTGAACCTTGAGAGATGCATAGTTGCGAATTGATCCCCATGCATATGGGGTTAGCTTGACCAATTCGAGTGTATTGACAATGCGAAAGGAGGGAAAATGAATCCACATGATTTGCATCATGACCTGAGAGCAAAACCATGGATTCCCGTTGAGCGGCTCGACGGCACGGCGGACGTCGTTTCGATTCGAGGGGCGCTTTCCGAAGCAAATCAGATTCGGAGAATCTCAGGCGAGATTCCCGGTGAAGGGCTGGCGCTTCTGCGCCTCCTTCTCGCTCTCGTCTATTGCATCTACAACGTTCCCGCAGAGGCGAGCGAGAAGGAAAAGCGAGAACTGTGGCATGAGCTCAGCAATCTTGGCTCGTTCGACGCAAAGCTAGTCGACAGCTATCTTGCCGACTATCCTCGTGAGTTCGACCTCTTCGATGACGAGCATCCGTTCTACCAGGTTGCCGATCTCGCCTACATGGGAGATAAGGAGTTCGACCCCGTTAGCGAGCTCATGCTGGACGTGCCAAAGCCGGAGAAGTACCTCTTCTCCATGAGGAGTCCTGAACATCTGGATGCGCTGCCGTTTGATCTCGCGGCACGCTATCTCGTTGTCGCGCAAGCCTACAATACGGCAGGCATCAAGTCACCCGTTGTGGGCAACACCTCAGCAAGAAACGGTAAGGCCTATGCTCCGAAAGGCGCTCTCGGCACGGGATGGTGCGGAGCACTGGGCGGCATCTACCTGGAGGGGCGCAACCTCTTCGAGACGTTGCTTCTCAACTTCGTTTTGTTCCTGAGCAACGCTTCCGTTACCGCACCGGATGACTATGCCCCCTGGGAGCGCGAGACGCCGTCGCCGGATACGTGCCAGCGAGAGCCGACCGGGCCAATCGACCTGCTCACCTGGCAGAGCCGAAGGATTCGTCTGATTCCCAGTGAGGATGGCTCTTCTGTTCGCGGCGTCATCATCAGCTACGGAGACGTCCTTCTTCCAGCCAACAAGCAACGATACGAGATGATGACCGGCTGGCGAGAGAGCAAGCAGCAGCAGAAGAAGCTGGGCACTGCAACCGTCCCGCTCATGCCCGTTGCCCCTGATACCGCTCGAGCCCTTTGGCGGGGCCTTCCCAGCCTGCTGGCGGTTGCGGACGGCCAGGCGCACCTGCGCCCTGGCGTCATCCGCTGGATGAGCGAGCTCCAGGATGTCCAAAGCTCGGAGGACTGGCGCCTCAGCGTTCGCATTATGTGCCAGGGGCTCAGCTACGGCACCCAGAGCAGTGTCGTGGACGACGCGATGACGGATTCCGTTGACCTGCGAGCCACGCTGCTTCGTGAGGACTCGGAGGCGGTGTCACAGATGCTCGACGTCATCAATCGTGCCGACCAGGCCGTGGGAGCTCTCGTCCAGTTTGTTCAGAACGTCGAGCGCGCCCAGGGCGACAAGAGGCGCTACGAGTCATTCTCGGACTCCGCCGCACAGGTGACGAAGGAGGATGTTCGAGAGGGCGCCTACGATGCGCTCGATGGGTTGTATCGCAGTCGCATCGCAGGGTTTCCTGAGGAAGGAACGCTCGAATACTGCGTCGAATGGCGTGCGGAGACGCAGCGGATTCTCAGGCGGCTGGCTCAGTCATACGTGACGCGTCGACATGTCTCGTGTTTCTCGGAGCACGATGATGTTTCCGTTGGCCAAGCGTTTGCTTGGTTCGAACGAAACCTTGCCAAGGCACTGTTCTAGAAAGGAGGCTGTCATGCCATCGCTCTACGTCTGCGCGAACGATGTCGCTTTGTTCGCGCAGAGAAAGATTGTTGGGCTGCAGCGCGCTTATGTGGGGAAGGGACCGGGCGCTGCGGACGCCCGTGCCTCTCTCGCGCGTTTGCGTCGTCTGGGAACGCCTGGATCATCGTGGGTTTCCGTTGGGGAGGAGCTGTTCGACGGACTCCTCGAACTGCGCCTCTCAAATTCCCATGAGGCGAAAGCTCTTCGGGCTATCGCTGCCGCTCTGCAGCTCTATGCCTATCATCAGCAGTCAAAGGATCGTCCTATGGCTATGGTCGGAGCCGAGGGGGACTCGCGTTCCCACCGTTGCTCCTTTGGGTGGTCGTGCCGTCGCATCGAATACGACAAAGATAAGTCGAAGGGCGTGCGTCGGCGTATGGCTGCCATGGAGGGCATGCGAGACATCGATGGCGTGCTGCACCACATGCGCGCCCTCATTGACCTTATGAAGAACAACGATGTCCGCGTGGACTACTACCTGCTTGCTCGAGACCTTTTCCTCATGCAGTTCCCGAGTGCGCGCGGAGACGTGTTCATGCGCTGGGGCAGGGATTACTTCATTGCTCCTGCTCAGGATGGTCCTGAGGATGCAAAGGCCAATACTTCGGAAGACGATAAGAACGAGGAGGCACCCCATGCTGAGTCTTGATATCAATGTTCTTGAGAGTGTTCCGCCCAGCAACATCAACCGTGACGACACGGGCAGCCCTAAGACCGCGTATTACGGCGGGGCGCTCAGGGCACGCGTCTCGAGTCAGGCATGGAAGCGCGCCATGCGCGAGATGTTCCCCAGCCTCCTGCCCGAGGGGCAGCTGGGCGTGCGCACAAAGTTCGTTGTCCCGCTTATTGCCGAGCGCATCGCCGCAAAGCGCGAGGACCTCGTCGAGAGGTCTGCCGAGTTCGCTAAGGCGGTACTGGACGCAACGGGCATCAAGTCTTCGGAGACCGACCGAAAGGGCTCGGACGAGGGAACCATGGCGACGGGTTACCTCGTGTTCATTGCCAATCGCGAGCTTGATGACCTAGCGGACATTGCCATTGCTTGGGCAGACGAGGGCGTTGACCCCAAGAAGCCCGACAGCAAGTCCAAGAAGGATGTGCAGCGCGCCTTCAAGGGGATCCAGGCAGTTGACGTGGCTCTCTTTGGTCGCATGCTTGCCGACGCGTCGGACTTCAACGTTGACGCCTGCTCGCAGGTCGCTCACGCCATCTCGGTCAATGAGATCTCCCAGGAGTATGACTACTTCACGGCGTCGGACGACTGCGCGGCAGACGACAACGTCGGCGCCGGGATGCTGGGCACCGTGGGCTTCAACTCGTCCACGCTCTATCGCTATGCGACCGTGAACATCGATGCGCTTATGGAGCAGCTCGAGAGCGCCGAGGCGACGGCGTGCGGCGTGGCCGCCTTCGTCGAGGCGTTCGTCAAGTCTATGCCCACCGGCAAGCAGAACACCTTTGCCAACCGCACGCTACCCAACGTGGTTGCCGTCTCCCTTCGCAACGACCAGCCCATCAACCTCGTCTCTGCTTTCGAGCGCCCCGTCTACGCCGAACGCGATAGGTCCATCACGCAGATCGCTGCTGAAAGGCTCGCGGAGTACGCCCGGGACGTCGAGAGCGCCTATGCCTGCCCTGCGACGAAGAGCTGGCACGTCTCTTATGGCGTCGAGCCGTCGAGCCTTGACTACTTTGGAGAGGGCGTCTCGCTTGACGCTCTCGTGAGCTCCGTTCGCGATGCCGTCGAGTCTGCCCTTGCGTCCGAGGAGTAGCCATGGCCGTTCTACTCATGCGCCTTGCGGGGCCCATGCAGTCGTGGGGTGACTCCTCGCGTTATGCGAGGAGGACTACGAGAAGGGAACCCACGAAGAGCGGCATCGTGGGGCTTATCGCCTCGGCGCTTGGCAGATCACGCGAGGACCCGGTCAAGGATATCGCCCAGCTTGAGTTTGCGGTCCGCGTCGAGCAGCCTGGGCAGCTTATGCGAGACTTTCAGACCGAGAGGCCCATGGACGGCGGAAAGCCCATGCCGCTCTCCAATCGCTACTACCTCTCCGACGCCTGCTTTCTTGTGGCCCTGGGCGGTCCGAGTGAGCTTCTCGAAGCAATCGATGCTGCCCTGAGGTTGCCTCGCCGCCCCCTGTACCTTGGAAGGAGGTCTTGTCCTGCTGACGTGCCTCTTAGCCTGGGCGTCATTTCCAATGCCGACGACGTGAGGCTGGTGTTGGAGAGGGAGCCTTGGAGGGCATCCGAGCAGTTCAAGTCCCACAATGCTGGGGTTTCCACGCTAGAGGTCGTGGCGGATGCCCGCGACGGCGAAATGTGTGAGAGCTGGGCGGACTATCCCCTCACTTACAGCGTTACAGGCCGACGCTATGCGTGCCGACCCGTCACGAGAATGAGGGTGCAGAATCCGGACTTCCCCTCGCCGGACGGGGATGATGGCGACGCACGCGGTGCCGGTGAGGCGGCTACCGCTGTTCCTGACCACGACCCCATGGGATGGATGGAATGAGGTGAGAGATGTACCTTTCGAGAGTGCCCATTAGCTTGACTCGTCTGAGCGCCATGGCGTTCGTAAGCTCGCCCTACAAAGTTCACGCTGCGGTCGAACAAGCGTTTGCGCCCGATGCCAAGAGAGAGGACGAACATGGCAGGATTCTCTGGCGCCTTGATGAAGCTCCTGGTAATCAGGACGAGGTGTGGCTCTACGTCGTGAGCCCCGAGAGGCCCGACTTTACTCACATATGCGAGCAGGTCGGCGGACCGGTCTCATGGGCAACGAAGGATTACTCGCCCGTTCTCAGCCAAGTCGAGAAGGGCCAGCTGTGGCAGTTCAGGCTCAAGGCGAATCCGGTGCGCAAGGTTCTTGTCGACAAGGGGAGGAGGGAGCGCGCGGGCGTCATCGGCTCCATCCAAGGGCATGTTACCGAGGCGCAGCAGCGTGCCTGGCTTCTTGATCGCGTTGAGGCGCAGGGGTTCCGAATCGCGCAAACGGAAGAGGGATACGATCGGCTAATCATCTCTCACCGTAGGCGCGAGAAGTTCAAGAGGCACGGCGATGTGGTCACGCTTGTAACTGCGCAGTACGACGGCATCCTCGAGGTTACGGATGCCGATGCGTTCAGACATGTGCTCGGCTTTGGCATGGGGCGTTCCCGCGGCTTTGGCTGTGGGCTCATGACTATCGCTCCCGTGAGAGAGCAGAGCGATGTCGGGTGATTGTCACCTCGGAATTGGTGATGAGTTTGCTGGTGGCGGGGCGACGCCCAGCGTCGTCCCGCCCGTTTTGGCTGATTTGGTTCGAGCTGACGAGAGGATTTCCTTTCTCTACTTCGAGCGTTGCATCGTGAATCAGGCCGAGAATGCAATCACTATCACCGATGACGAGGGCACGATTCGCATACCCGTGGCAACACTTGGTGTGCTGATGCTAGGGCCGGGAACCACCATCTCCCATAAGGCAATGGCTTCGATAGGGGAGAACGGTGCGAGCGTGGTGTGGGTGGGGGAACGTGGCGTGAGGATGTACGCCTCGGGTCGCCCCCTCACGCATTCGAGTCGCCTGCTCATGCGTCAGGCAAAGCTCGTATCCAACACGAGAACTCGCCTCGCGGTGGCTCGGCGCATGTACCAGATGCGCTTTCCAGGCGAGGACGTGACCTCGCTCACGATGCAGCAACTTCGAGGCAGAGAGGGAGCTCGCATCCGAAGGGTGTATCGCCACTGGTCAAGGGAGACGGGCGTCGAGTGGAAGCGACGCGAGTTCGATCCGGAGGATTACGATGCTGGTTCCGAGATCAACAAAGCCCTCTCCGCGGCTCATTTCTGCCTCTACGGCATTGCCCATGCGGTCATAGTTTCACTGGGGTGCTCGCCTGGTCTTGGGTTTGTGCACACCGGCCACGAGCGCTCGTTTGTATACGACATAGCAGACCTATACAAGGCCGAGCTTTCGATTCCCGTGGCCTTTGAGACGGCTGCCGCTTGTCCGGAGGACGTCGGATCTGCCACGCGCAAGAATATGCGCGACGCCCTGTACGACCTCTCGATAATGAAGCGAATGGTTGCCGACATCACCGGGCTGCTTTCATCGGATGACGTTACGGATGATGACTTTGCCGATGACCTAAAGCTTTGGGATGAGAAGAACGGTGAGGTTGCAGCGGGGCGGCAGTATTCCGACGAGTTTGAGGGCTGATGCGACATGGTTGTGATGGTGCTTACCGCGTGTCCGTCGGGCGCTCGGGGAGACTTGACGCGCTGGCTATTGGAGATTGCTCCGGGCGTGTTTGTTGGCAGGCTGTCCGCACGCGTACGGGAACATCTTTGGCAGCGCGTGTGCTCATTCGTAAAGTCGGGCAGAGCGATCATGGTCTACAGCGCTCGAAACGAGCAGCATCTGGAGTTTGAGGTGTTTCAGCCTGATTGGATTCCTGTCGACTGCGATGGTCTCAAGCTTATCAAGCGTCCCGTTGGGACTGATGATGCGACGCTAATGGGCTCTTTGCCCGCGGGCTGGAGCGGCGCCTCGAAGTATCGAAGGGCGCATAAGTTTGGGGCAAAGTCCCGCTCGTCGCAATGAAATAGTGAACAGAGACTCAGGCAAAACGAACTAGAATTGCTGGTATTGAAGTGTGCTCCCCGCGCAAGCGGGGATGATCCCCCGCACGGCTGTCGCCACCTGCTTCTGAGGCAGTGCTCCCCGCGCAAGCGGGGATGATCCCTCAACGCCGCATCGCACGACGTTTGCCTTGACGTGCTCCCCGCGCAAGCGGGGATGATCCTCCAGTCCGTGCCGGTGTCAGAGTGCCAGATGAGTGCTCCCCGCGCAAGCGGGGATGATCCCGTCCTCATCGACGGCACGCACATCGCGCTGAGGTGCTCCCCGCGCAAGCGGGGATGATCCCCAGTACTGGTCGATTCTGCCCGACGCCCCCCAGTGCTCCCCGCGCAAGCGGGGATGATCCCTGCGTCTACGTCTCCGGCCTCGACTGGGAGGTGTGCTCCCCGCGCAAGCGGGGATGATCCCTCTGCCTCGTACCCGTCCACGTCCATGTGGCCGTGCTCCCCGCGCAAGCGGGGATGATCCCCGCCAACCCTCCTTTCGGGCGGGGCGTCGTGAGTGCTCCCCGCGCAAGCGGGGATGATCCCACCGGCACCACCTCGGCGGCGGTGCTGAGCTTGTGCTCCCCGCGCAAGCGGGGATGATCACCAGTACTGGTCGATTCTGCCCGACGCCCCCCAGTGCT
>CALUJT010000024.1 GCA_944321005.1 uncultured Atopobiaceae bacterium
GTTGCGGTACTATATCCCAGCACGCGGGCGTGGCGGAATTGGCAGACGCGTACGGTTCAGGTCCGTATGGGGGCAACTCCATGAAGGTTCAAGTCCTTTCGCCCGCACCATGAAATCGAAGGGCCCCGACTTCGGTCGGGGCCCTTTTGCATGCAGGGGGGTCAGCTCCCCCTCAGACCCTATGGCCGCCACATGAGAAGCCGCCCGTCACGGCGAGAAGGACGAGCGGCTTCGACGGACTGTGCCGTGGGGACGGCTACCTGAGGTTGTACCAGTACGGCACGAGATAGTCGCCGTTCATCGAGGAGTGAATGACCTCGCCGTCGGACGAGAACATGGCGACGACCGCGTTGAGGCCGGCGCCCTGGCTGACGCTCAGGTCGTAGATGGTCCCCGAGAGGTCGTCCATGGAGGTGGCCATCTCGTCGATCGAGAGAAGGAGCTCGCCGCCCATCTGATATGCCGCGCGTACCACGGAGAACGGCAGGTCGCTGTGAAGCGTGACGAAGAAGGCGCGGCCCATCTCGGGGCTGTCGAAATCCGCGATGTTCGCGCTCCAGTAGCCGCTCGTCTGGCTGGCGTTGAGGTCGTCGGCGATCTCCTGGAGTGCCTTGAGGACGACCTTCTCGGCCTCGGCCTGGGGGGTCTCGACGGAGGAGCCTCCCTCGCCGAGGACGTCGCGGTGGAGCACGGTGATCATCTTCGCCATGGCGGCGCGGCTCGTGGTCCCCTGGGGGTCGAGGCCGGAGCCGTCGCCCTGCCCGCTCATGAGGCCCTTGTCCACGACCCAGCCGAGTCCGTCGAGCGCCCAGGAGCTCGCGGACTGCCAGCCGGGGATGGCCTGCAGGGCGCTCTTGTCGCTGGACACGTCCTCGTCGCAGTAGTCTGCGTAGCGGGCGAGCATGACGGCGCACTCCTCGCGGGTGATCGCCCGCGCGCCGTCGAAGTACAGCTCGCCGTCCTCGTGCGTGACGCCGCCGACGATGTTGTTGCGCTGCGCCCAGAGCGCGGCCTGGCGGAAGTAGTCGTTAGCATTGAGGTCGGGGAAGCCGACGGCGGTCACGGTGGGCTCGCCTGCCATGCGCCAGAGGATGGTCACGAGGTCTCCCCTGCTCACGTCAGCCGCGGGTGCAAACGTGCCGTCGGCGCGGCCGGTGATGAGGCCGTTGTCGGAGACGTAGGTCACGAATTCGGCGTACCAGTCGCTGGGGCTGCAGTCGGGGAAGTCCTCCACGGCCTGCAGCGCCGCGCCCGCGCCCGCGGAGGACACGGAGTCGGCGAACGCGCCCGCGTCGCCTGCCAGGGAGACGAGGTCGGACTCGTCGCCCGTGGGTGCAATCTCCTCGGGGGCGAGCGCCTCGAGCTCTTCGAGGGCGGCGTCGAGACTGGTTCCGGTTGGGGCGGCGAGCGCCGCTGCGGGCGCCAGGGCCGTCAGCGAGGCGGCAACTGCCACGGCGAGCAAGCCTCTTGACTTCATTCGGGTCCCTCCTTGTCAGACACGTGCCATGTTCCTGCAGGAGGAGGCGGAGCCCCCGGGCCGCGGCGCGACTACTCGTCCTCGTCGCCGCCGAAGAGGTCCCAGTCCCCCTCGCTCTTCTCGTGATTGAAGTAGCGCTGCTTGGTCTTGCGCTCCATGAGCAGGGCGATGACGAGGCAGATGACTATGCCGCCGGCGATGAGGGCGAGAACGCCCGTCTGGTCGTTGAAGAGCCACGCTACGAAGTCGCCGATCGCCTGCATGCCTTGCCTCCCAAGCACGTTCGAAGAATCACCGTACAAGTATATACTTGGAGGGCCGCCGCGCGAACGCCGGCGAAGTGCACGCACGTCAGAACTAGGAGCCAGCATGCTTGACATCAAGTTCGTCCGCGAGAACCCCGACGTTGTGGACAAGGCCTGCGAGTCCCGCCAGAACGCGCACTGGGACCGCGAGAAGTTCTTCGAGCTTGACGAGGAGCGCCGCTCCGTCATCTCCGAGGTCGAGAAGCTCCAGGCCGAGCGCAACTCCGTCTCCAAGGAGATCGGCCAGCTCATGCGCGAGGGAAAGAGGGACGAGGCCGAGGCCGCCAAGGCGCGCGTCGCCGCCAACAAGGAGCGCATCGCAGAGCTGGACGGCCGCCGCACCGAGGTGGAGGACGCCCTCTTTGACCTGGTGTCCCGCATCCCCAACATCCCGCACGAGAGCGTCCCCTACGGACGTGACGACTCCGACAACCCCGAGGTGCGCCGCTGGGGCACCCCGCGCGACTTCGCGGCCGACGGCTTCGAGCCCAAGGCGCACTGGGACCTTGGCCCCGAGACCGGCATGATCGACTTCGACCGCGGCGTCAAGGTCTCCGGCGCCCGCTTCTACGTGCTGGGCGGCATGGGCGCCCGCATGGAGCGCGCGCTCATCAGCTTCATGGTGGACATGCACGTCAACGCCGGTTTCAAGGAGTGGTGGATGCCCGTCATCACCAACCGCGAGACCCTTTTTGGCACGGGCCAGCTGCCCAAGTTCGAGGACGACCTCTATCACGTGAACCCCGACCTCTACCTCATCCCCACTGCCGAGGTCATGCTCACCAACCTGCACCGCGGCGAGGTGCTCGACGCCTCCCAGCTGCCGCTCTGGTACACCGCGTTCACGCCGTGCTTCCGCGAGGAGGCGGGCTCCGCCGGCCGCGACACGCGCGGCATCATCCGCGTGCACCAGTTCGACAAGGTGGAGATGGTCAAGTTTGCCAAGCCCGAGGACTCGATGAACCAGCTCGAGAGCATGGTCGCCGAGGCCGAGGCCGTCCTCCAGGCCCTGGGGCTGCCCTATCACGTGGTCACGCTCTGCACCGGCGACATCGGCTTCTCCGCGTGCAAGTGCTACGACCTCGAGGTGTGGCTGCCCAGCTACAACGCCTACAAGGAGATCTCGTCCTGCTCCAACTGCTGGGACTTCCAGGCGCGCCGCGCCAACATCCGCTACAAGGACCCCTCCGAGTTCAAGGGGACGCGCTACGTCCACACCCTCAACGGCTCCGGTCTTGCCGTCGGCCGCACCATGGCTGCCATCATGGAGAACTACCAGAACGCCGACGGCTCCATCACGGTGCCCGAGGCGCTGAGGCCCTACATGGGAGGCGTGGAGGTCATCCGTCCGGAGGCGTAGCCCCCATCAAGAGCAATGCGTCTTGCGAGAGGAGCGGGGTCGTCCCACGGGGCGGCCCCGCTCCCCCTCTGTCTGTGTGCTCTTTGTGAGAACAGTTGTTCTACGAACAGAAGTTCTAGTATGATGAACGCAGGGAACGAGGAAAGGTGGGGAGCATGGAGAGGCTGAGGGTAGCGGGCTTTGGACGCGGGGAGGACGTTCGCGAGGTGTTCGTTGGACTCGAGGGAGACGACCTGGTCATCTACGAGGAGCTCAGCGGTCCCTCTGCCGAGGTCGCGTTTGGCGAGAAGAACCACGGCATGACGCTCCGCCTCGCGCCGCAGGCGGCGTCGGAGGTGGTGTCCGAGATTGGCTTCTCGGGGACGGAGGGCTCTCTGTGGGACCATCTCGCAGACGAGCGGTACGACCTCACGGACCTCGCGTGCCTCTGCTCACGGCGTGGGATACCCTGCGTCGTCGAGGCCGGGGAATCCGGCGGGGGCCGGGGCTAGGGGAGCCTGCGGACGTCTATCTCGAAGCTGTTGCTCTCGCCGCGATAGGTGGCGACGGAGTACTCGACGGCGGCTCCCGAGGCGTCGCGGGCGACGGTGTGGAACAGCAGCAGGGGGTCGCCCTCCTCAACGTCGAGCAGCGTGGAGGTGGTCCCGTCCGCGCGAATCACCTCGAGGCGCCTGCGTGCCGTCATGACGGGGCGGCCGCATCTGTCCATGGCGGCGTAGAGGCTCGTGACGTTGAAGTCATAGGCGTCGAGGCCGGGGTAGCGCTCGCAGGGGACGTAGCTCTCGACGAAGACGTTGGGCAGGTCGTCGGCGTAGCGCAGGCGAACGAGCTTGTAGACCTCCTGCCCGGGCGCGAGCTCGAGCTGCTTTGCCACCTCGGCGCCGGCGTGCTCGCGCTTGAAGACCAGGACGTTGGTCTTGGGCATGCGCCCCGCCAGGCGCATGGCGTCCTCGAAGCTGGAGATGGACATCGTGAAGGACTGGCTCACCTTGGGGCTGGTGACCACCGTTCCGCGGCGCCGGCGCTTCTCGAGGTACCCGTCGCTCACGAGGATCTGCAGGGCCTGCCGGATGGTGGGGCGGCTCACGCCGTACATGTCCGCGAGCTCCACCTCGGAGGGGATGGTCTGCCCCTCGGGATAGGTCCCGTCCTTGATCTTTGCGAGGAGGTCGTCCTTGATCTGGTCGTAGAGCGTCATGGGGGTGCCCGTCTGTCGTGCTCGGATTCTGCGTTGATTGTAGCGCGGGCGGGACCTGCGCCATGCGAGGTCCCGCCCGTATCTAGTCGTTCTTGTCGCCCCGCAGGGGTGCTCTTAGAAGACCCCGAGCAGGCACAGGACGCTGATGGCGATCGTGAGGATGACAATCACCTTCGTGGGGCTGAACTGCTTCTTGCCGAGCATCCACCAGGTCGCCAGGACGGCGATGAGGGGGAGCAGCGCGGGGAAGACTCCGTCGAGGGTGGTCTGGAGGGGCTGCCACTCCTCGCCAAAGGGGATGTTGAGCGTGGTGGTGAGGGCGATGTTGCCCGCCGCGAGCGCGCCGACGACCATGATTCCGAGCACGTTGAAGGCGTCCATGATGCGCCGCGCGCTCTCGCCCACGATGACGTCGATGGCGCCCACGCCCAGCTTGTAGCCGGTGCGGTAGCTGATGAAGGAGATGACGGGGCCGATGATGCCGTAGGCGACGATGTAGAACAGCGGGCCGAGGGGGCTGCCGCCGTTGGCGAGGCTCATGCCGATGGAGAGCAGCGTGGGGACGATGATGCCCTGGATGATGGAGTCGCCGATGCCGGCGAGCGGCCCCATGAGGGTGGCCTTGATGTTGTTGGGCATCTCCTCGGAGACCTCGCCGCCAAGGGCGATGTTCTCCTCGAGGGAGGTGACGATGCCGTTGATGATCTGCCCGGTCTGGGGCTCGGTGTTGAAGAAGACCGAGTGGCGAACGAGCAGGCGGCGCTTGGCCTCGGGGTCGTCCGCGTAGTACTTGTTGGCGAAGGGGATGTAGGACCATGCGTAGGCGTGACCCTGGAGCTTCTCGTAGCTCATCGATGCGAGGTGGGTGAACGCCCAGCGCAGCCAGATGGTGTTGAGGTCCTTGTTGGTCAGGCGCGGCTTGCCGTTGGTGCCGGTCGCCTGCTTGGTGAGGTCAGTGGTAGCCATGGGTGCTCCTTTCCGGTGCTTAGAACAGGTCCTCGTCCTCGTAGACGGCGTGCGCGTCGGCCTGTGCCGCGGCCTCGGCCACGGGCTCGGCGCTGGACTTGCCGCTGGAGAGGAACACGAGATAGGCGACGAGCGCCGCGATGAAGACGATGGCGACCATCGACAGGCCCGCGAAGGACAGGAGCACGAAACCGGCAAGGAAGAAGATGAGCTGCATCTTGTCCTTGATGACGATGTTCATGAGCATGCCGATGCCGAGGGCGGGCAGGACGCCGCCGAGGACGGAGATGATGTGGGTGACGACCTCGGGAACGTTGTTGAGAAGCGCGTCGACGACGCCCTGGCCGAAGAAGACGATCAGGAAGACGGGGACCGCACGGATGAAGAACGTGCAGACCTGCGGGTAGACGATGTGCCAGAGGGTGATGCCGCGGTCATCGTTGTTCTCGGCGGCGCGGGAGGCTCCGTTGTTGAAGAACGAGTAGAGCGCCATGCGGGTGTTGTAGAAGATCAGGCCGAGCGTCTGGCCAATGAGCACGGAGAGGGTCACGGCGATCGCGGGGTCCTTGGTCGTTGCCATGGCCAGGCCTATGCCGCCGTACGAGGCGTAGGTGATCTCAGAGTTGGTGGCCCCGCCGGTGGAGAGGTTGGCGATGAAGACCGCCTGGACGGCAACGCCGCACAGGACGCCCTGGGCCACGTCGCCAAAGACGAGGCCGCAGAGCAGGCCGGCGACGAGCGGACGGCCCATTACGTAGTAGCCCCAGCTCATGCCGAAGAGGCAGCAGCTCTCGATGGCGCCGAGGTAGCAGAAGACGCCACACATGAGCGCGGGGAACAGGAGCGCAAGGTTCATGTCATTCTCCTTCTCGTGAGGTATCGGGGACTACATCGCCTGGTACTTGGCCTTGAGCTCCGGCCAGGTGCGGATGGAGTCGTCAGGGAGCAGCTGGAACTGGATGTCGACGCCGGCCGCCGCGAGCTCGTCGAGTGCGACGACGTCCTCGTCGTTGAGCATGACGGTGTTGCCCATGTTCTTCGTGCCCTCGCGGGTGGCGTTGAGGTTGCCCACGTTGAGGACCCCGCCGTAGTCGCCGCCGATCTTGGTGAGGTCGGCAAAGTTTCTGATGGAGTCGGAGATCACGAAGAAGCTCTTCGCCGAGGCGCTGGCCTTGGCGAGGGCCTCGGGACCCTGGGCGAGGGTGTAGATGCCCAGCTTGAGCTTGCCGGCCGCGGCCTTGAGGACCTTGCAGCGGAGCTGGTCCGCCGCGACCTTGTCACTGATCACGAGGATGGCGTCGGCGGGCTTCACCGCGACCCATCTCGTGGTCGTCTGCCCATGGATGACGCGGTCGTCAACGCGTGCGAGAACAATGGCCATGTTCTTCTCCTTTCTCGAGCGCCCGGGGGGAATCGGGCGCCTTGCCTGCTGTCGGTGCCGCCTAGAAGAGGTCGTCCTCGTCGAGCGGCTCGTCCTCGGGAAGCTCCGCGGCGACGACGCCCGCACGCCCCGCCTCGAGCGCAATGCCCACGACCTCGTCGAGGTCGTCCGAGTCGGCCGCCGCGATGCCCACCTCGACGAGCATCGGGAAGTTGGCCCCCGCCACGACGCGAAGGTCCTCGGGGTGCTGGAGGAGCAGGGTGTAGGACTCGTTGTAGGGGGTGCCTCCAATAAGGTCGGACATAATGAGCGTCTTTCCCTGGGCGAGGGAGGCCTCGACTGCGGCGACGAGACGCTCGCGGAAGTTGTCAATGCCGTGCTCGTCAAGTCCGACGGCAACGATGGGGGCGGGTTCAGCCACCATCATATGCAGGGCGTCCACGAGTCCCTCGCAGAGTTTTCCGTGGGAAGCCACTACAATGTTCATAGGCGCTCCTTTCGGTCGCGTTGGTTGTAATGAATCATATAAGTCAGACAAAAAATGTCCATATCGGCCGAAATACGCTCCTCTGAACGGTAGTAAAACTGACATAAACGGTACATGTCGAATATATCGACCGAATAGGTTACCTATATGTTAGTATCACGGCATGGGTCGGACCAAAGGAAAGGACTGCCATGAAGCGCTACACGATCGATGACCTCGCCCGTCTTGTCGACCACACCAACCTGCACGCAGACGCCACGCGTGCGGACATGGAGAAGCTCTGCGAGGAGGCCAAGACCTACCACTTCAAGATGGTCGCCGTGAACTCCGTTCAGTCGAAGCTCTGCTCCGAGCTGCTCGCCGGCACCGACATCCACACCGGCGCCGCCATCGGCTTCCCCCTGGGGCAGACCACCATCGCCGTCAAGGTCTTCGAGACGAAGGACGCCCTTGCCAACGGCGCCAACGAGATCGACTACGTCGTCAACCTCACCGAGGTCAAGGCTGGCAACTGGGACTACATCGAGGACGAGATGGCGCAGATCGTGGCCGTCTGCCGCGAGGCCAACGTCCCCTCCAAGGTCATCTTCGAGAACTGCCTGCTCACCCAAGACGAGAAGCTCAAGCTCTGCGAGATCGCGAGCAAGGTGCTCCCGACCTTCGTCAAGACCTCCACGGGCTTCTCGACCGGTGGCGCCACCGTCGAGGACGTCGCCCTCATGCGCGAGCACACCGACGAGCGCGTGAAGGTCAAGGCCGCGGGCGGCATCCGAACCGCCGACGACTTCCTCGCGATGGTGCGCGCCGGCGCGGAGCGCATCGGCTGCAGCGCCGGCATCCCCATCATCGAGGAGCTCAAGGCCCGTCTTGCCGCCGAGGGCGCCGACGCCTTCGAGCTCTAGGAGGCCGTGATGGGTCCGCTTCTGCTGAGGCCTAACTACATCTCGCCGATCTGGTCCGGGCCGCGCGTCAACGAGGCGCGCGGCCTCCCCGGCGACACGCTCTACGGGGAGTCGTTCGACGTCTCCGTGCACGAGGGTCTGGTCAACGCCGTCGAGGGCGGACCGTTTGACGGGACGCCGCTCGACGAGCTCGTGCGCGAGCACCGTGCGGAGATCATGGGCGACGCGGATGACGACGGCATCGTCCAGATAATCGTGATGGACGCCGGCGAGAACCTCTCCGTCCAGGTCCATCCCGACGAGGCGTATGCGCAGGCGCACGAGAACGACCACGAGAAGACCGAGTCCTGGTACATCCTCGGGGCGGAACCCGGGGCTTTCATCTACTGCGGCGCGACCACGGACGACGTGGACGCCATGCGTGCGGCCGCGGCGGACGACACCATCGGCGAGCGCTACTGCCGCAGGGTCCCGGTGAGCGAGGGGGACTTCGTCCTCATCCCGGCGGGCACGCTCCACGCGATGGGCAAGGGCGTCTTCGCCCTCGAGGTGGGAAGCCTCGGCTTCAAGACCTACCGCATCTGCGACTGGGGCCGCGGCCGCGAGCTCCACGTGGAGCAGGGCTTCGACGTCCTGCGGACGGAGAGTCGCCCCGAGCCCAACCACCTGGGGGTCTTTGACCCCGCCGCCCCCGCGGCCGTGCGTCGCGGCGTGACCCACCGCCTCTTCTCCTCCGACGTCATCGACGTGCGCGGCACGTGGGAGCAGGAGATGGACGGGCGCTACGAGGTGCTCTCCTGCGTCGCCGGCGAGGCTCGCATCCGCACGGCAGAGGGCGTGACGGAGCTTCCGTTCACGCGCTCCGCGCTCGTGCCGGCGTGCGTGGGGTCGTATACGATTGAGGGGACGTGCCGCGTGCTGAGGAGCTACGCCGCGCGGTCCTGAGAAGGGCGCCAGGGCAGCTCTTCGGGAAGCCCTGCCATAAGGAAACGGAGACCATCTCATGAAGCGCATTCTCGTCACCGGCGCGCGCGGGTACCTCGCGAGCCTCGCGCGGCTCTACAACGCCGAGACCTACGACTTCTCGTGCATCTCCCACACGGACGTCGACTTTCGCGACCCGGAAGGCGTGGAGGACTTCTTCCGCGCGGTGGACTTCGACGTCTGCCTCCACATGGCCGCGGACGCCACGACGGCCCACTGCGAGCAGGACCCCGAGGGGACGCACCGCGTGAACACCGAGTCCGCGATCGCCATTGCGCGCGCGTGCCGGGACAGGGGCAAGCGCGTGGTCTTCATCTCCACCGAGCAGTGCTTCAACGCGTCCTCGGGCGAGGCCCCCTTCTCCGAGGAGGACGAGCAGGCGTCCACCACCCGCTACGGCCAGCAGAAGATGGAGGCCGACGCCTGGATTCGCGAGAACGTCGAGGACTACCTCATCCTGCGCTTCTCCTGGATGTTCGGTCTCGCCATGCCGGGCGTGCGCCCCTCGCCCAACATCCTCACCAACGTGATGAGGGTCCTGCGCACGGGCGAGCCCGCCGGGTTCCGCGTGCACGAGCGGCGCAACATGACCTATGCCCAGCGCTTCGCCGGCCAGCTGCCGCAGATTCTGGAGCTTCCGTCAGGCGCGTATCACTTTGCCAGCCAGAACGGGCGCACCACGTACGAGACCGCGCGCCTCGTGGCCGAGCGGCTCGGCTGTCCCGAGGAGAAGGTCGACCGCCTCATCCTCCCGGACGAGGCCACGTACGCGGACGCCCCGCGCGACTTCCGCCTGGCGTCTGACAAGATTCGGGCTGCCGGCATCGAGCTCGGCACGTTCGAGGAGGACCTCGACCTCTGCCTGCGCGACTTCGGTCTGGCGTAGGGGACTCAACTGAGGGGCGCCGCCCGTGCAAAGGGGTCGTCACTTTTGCACGGGCGGCGCGCATGCAAGACGATATGAGCTGAACATTGGAACCCCTCCTCCCGTTGCAGCTCCGTGGGTCGGGCGACAATGGTCGCACCACCAACCGTGGCCGCGCGCCACATGCGACAGAGGAGGGGCCATGAACGATTATGTCACAGCCATCGGCCTCGACGTCCACGCCCGCAGCATCAAGGCCTGCGCCCTGAACCCCATGACCGGGGAGGTCGAGCGCGCCTCGTTCGGCTACGACCCCGTCGCGGTCGCCGAGTGGGCGCTCGGCTTCGAGGCGCCCAGGGCGGTCTACGAGTCCGGGGTCACCGGCTTCCACCTCTGCCGGGCGCTCAACGCGCTCGGCCTGGGCTGCGTCGTCGGCGCGGTCTCCAGGATGCAGCGGCCCGCGGCGGACCGGGGCAGGAAGACCGACCGGCGCGACGCGGAGTTCCTCGCGCGCCTGCTCGCCACCCGCAGCGTCGCGGAGGTGTGGGTCCCGGACGACCGGACCGAGGCGGCGCGGGACCTGTCCCGGGCGCTCGCGGACGCGCGGGACGACCTGCAGCGCGCCAAGCAGCGGATGTCGAAGTTCCTGCTGAGGCACGGCCACGTGTTCGACGAGGAGACCCCGGCCGGCCGCAGGAAGGGCAGCTGGACGCGCGCCTACTGGAGGTGGGCGGACGCGATCTCGTTCTCCGAGCCCGACGACGCGGCGGCCTACGAGCACTACCGCGACTGCGTGCGGCGCTGCCAGGAGGCCCGCGACGCGCTGGCGAGGAGGGTCGCGGAGTCCGCCGGGCGCCCGGAGTGGAGGCCGGCCGTCGACGCGCTCAGGTGCGTCAAGGGCATCGACGTCGCCACCGCCTTCCTGCTCGCCTGCGAGGCCGGCGACTTCTCGAGGTTCCGCACGGCGCCCGAGTTCGCCTCGTGGTGCGGGCTCGTCCCCTCGGAGCACTCGAGCGGCGAGACGTCGTCGCGGGGAGGGATCACGCGCGCCGGCAACGCCCACGTGCGCTCCGCGCTCGTCGAGGCCGCCTGGCACGTGCCGATGTCGTCGCGCGAGCCCAAGCCGCTCGCGCCCGGGCAGGAGGTCGCCCCGGCGGTGAGGAGGCACGCGGCGAAGTGCAACCGCAGGCTCCAGGACCGCGGGGAGGCGATGGCGGCGGCCGGCAAGAGGCCCGTCGTCGCCAACTGCGCCACGGCGCGCGAGATGGCCTGCTGGGTGTGGGCGATAGGGAGG
Organism: uncultured Atopobiaceae bacterium; assembly: GCA_944321005.1. Classification (GTDB taxonomy): domain Bacteria; phylum Actinomycetota; class Coriobacteriia; order Coriobacteriales; family Atopobiaceae; genus Thermophilibacter. The sequence continues at coordinate 11,220 of CALUJT010000024.1, forward strand.
ATGGCGTCCGCGTAGCGCGCCGAGGACAGGGTCCGACCCCGGACCCGCCGCCGTTCGAGGCCGTTGGGAGGCCGCTCGAGTTCCTTTTTTGGGCAGCGGGAGACCGCCACGCCCGCCGCGAGACTTCGGTCGAGGCCCCCAGCCGTAGCAACGAAATGCGCAGCCGGAGAGGCCACGCGCGGAAATTAGAGTGCCGGACGTGCGTCGAGCAGACACGCCCTCAGGCGGCGGGCTCCCCGGGCGAAGATAGGTAGGCCCGTCCCCTCCGGTAGCTCCGGGAGGGACGGGCCGGTGTTGCCCCTTGACAATGTTCAGCTCATATTAAAAGGGGCTCCCGAAGGAGCCCCTTAGTTTGCGTGGTGCGGCGTATAGGATTCGAACCTATGACGCCCTGATTCGTAGTCAGGTCCTCTATCCAGCTGAGGTAACGCCGCGTGCAGTTGAGAATAATGCCACGCGCCCGCCCGCCCGTCAAGCAAGAATCCAAAAAATGTTGGAGATGTGGGGATAAGGTCTCGGCACTCCGACCTCGGCAACGAAGAAGGCCCGTCCCGCGCATGGCGGAACGGGCCCTGAGCCGTCTGGCGGAGAGCTGGGGATTCGAACCCCAGATAGGATTTGCATCCTATACTCGCTTAGCAGGCGAGCACCTTCGGCCTCTCGGTCAGCTCTCCGTGAATGGTGCTAGAGAATAATACCCCACAACGTCCCAACTCACAACTTCAACTCAGAAGCCCGTCGAGAAAATCCTCGCCCACGACCACGTCCCCGGGGTGTGCGGCAACCTCTTCCCAGGAGAAGCCCCCCACAAGGTCATCGGGAGAGGCCTCGCATCCAGGCTCCGCGAGGCCGGCCGCGGCTGCCAGCGCCCCGACGATCCTCTCGGGACGCACCCCGCGCTCGCGCAGCGCCCCAAGGTCGAGGTCGCGGTCTCGCTTGGCGAGGCGACGCCCGTCGGGAGCCACGAGCAGGGGCACGTGCCCGTACTGCGGCGGCTCCCACCCGAGCAGGCGCGCCAGGTAGGTCTGCCGCGCGCAGGAGGGGAGCAGGTCGTGGCCGCGCACCACCTGGGTCACGCCCATGAGGGCGTCGTCCACCACCACGGCGAGCTGGTAGGCCACCACGCCGTCGCTACGTCGCACGAGGAAGTCCCCGCAGTCGCGTGCGAGAACCTCGCGGTGCGGTCCGTACGCGAGGTCGCAAAACTCGACGGTTCCGGCGGGGTCGTCAGCATCCGGGACGCGCAGGCGCAGCGAGGGCGAGCGCTCCGCCGAGCGTCGCGCCACCTCCTCCACGGAGAGGCCGCGACAGGTCCCCGGGTACACGAGCGCCCCGTCCGACGCGTGCGGCGCCGAGGCGGCGCGCAGGTCCGCCCGCGTGCAGAAGCAGGGGTAGAGCAGGCCCCTCTCCTCAAGCCGCGCAAGCGCCTCGGCGTAGACCTCGCCGCGCTGGCTCTGCCAGTAGGGGCCCTCGTCCCAGGTGAGCCCCAGCCACTCGAGGTCGCGCATGAGCGTCTCGGCGACTCCGGGGTGCTGGGCGCGCGGGTCCAGGTCCTCGATGCGCAGCACGATCGAGCCGCCCTCCGCCCGCGCGGAGAGCCAGGCCACGAGCGCGGCGAAGACGTTTCCCAGGTGCATGCGCCCGGAGGGCGTCGGCGCAAACCGCCCGCGCACTACAGGTCCCGCTCGTACACGTAGACGCAGAACTCGTCCGCTGCGGGGTCCACGCCCGGCCAGTACGCGCCCGAGCGGCGGCGCATGGCGCGCGCGAGCCCCTTGTGCTCGTAGAAGCCCACGTCGCAGGCGTCGTCGGTGAGCAGGTGGTACCCCCTCGCGCCCCTCTCCCGAAGGTGCTCGGCGGCGGCCGAGAAGAGCCTGCCGCCGATGCCCAGCCCCTTTGCGTCGGGGGAGACGATGAGCAGCTTGATCGTGGCGTCGGTGCCCGGGGCATCCGTGGACATGTACTCGCGTTCGAGCTCGGCCTCCTCGCGCACCCCGTCCATCTCCACGCGGACGGCCTCCGCGAGCTCCGGGTCCTTCTCGGCCTCCGCCACGAGGCGCTCCTCGAGCGAGGACCACGCCTGGGCGTCGGGGTTCTCGCGCCCCCGCTCCACGAGGAGCACGGCGCCCATGATCTTGCCCCCGCGCTCGGCGACGAGCGACCACGTGGCCGGCGCGAGGTAGTGCGCGAGCTCGATTCTCCCGGCGGCCGCCTGCGCGTGGGCGGGGAAGTCGTCGAGCCAGGTGCGCCCCACGAGCTCTGCCAGGGGCTCGAAGTCCTTCTCGCCAAAGGGCCTGAAGGTCAACTCTGCATCTATTTGGGCCATCTTGTCCTCCCGCTGCGGTATCGTAAGAGATGACGGTACAACATGTCGTCATCAAACCCAAGGAGGGGCCATGGCAGATACTCCCATCAAGAGGGCGCTCGTCTCCGTGACGGACAAGACGGGTGTCGTCGACTTCGTCAAGGCGCTCGAGGACGAGTTCGGCGTCGAGGTCATCTCGACGGGCGGCACCGCGCGCGTGCTCGAGGAGGCGGGCGTGCACGTCGTGCCCATCGAGCAGTACACGGGCTTCCCGGAGATGATGGACGGCCGCGTGAAGACCCTGCACCCCAAGGTGCACGGAGGCCTCCTCGCCCGTCGCGACAACCCCAGCCACATGGCCGAGGCTGCCGAGCACGGCATCGGCATGATCGACCTCGTCTGCGTGAACCTCTACGAGTTCGAGAAGACCGTGGCCAAGCCCGACGTCACCTTCGACGACGCCATCGAGCACATCGACATCGGCGGCCCCTCCATGCTGCGCTCCGCGGCCAAGAACGCCGACTCCGTGACCGTGGTCTCCGACCCGGCGGACTATGACGAGATCCTCGAGGAGATGCGCGCCAACGAGGGCTGCACCTCGCTCGAGCTGCGCCGCTACCTGCAGCTCAAGGTCTACGAGACCACGGCCAACTACGACGCCGCCATCGCGATGTGGCTCGCCGACCGCTACGACGAGGACTTTGCCGACGAGGAGTGCGAGGACGAGCCCGAGCTGCCCGAGGAGCTGGGCCTCTACCTGGAGAAGGTCGACGACCTCCGCTACGGAGAGAACCCCCAGCAGTCCGCCGCCGTCTACCGCTTCGCGGACGAGGCCGCCGACGCCTTCTCCTCCGCGAGCCCCCTCGTGGGCGCGGAGCAGGTTCAGGGCAAGCCGCTCTCCTACAACAACTACCTGGACGCGGACGCCGCCTGGAACCTCGTGCGCGAGTTCGACGGTCCGGCCTGCGTGATCCTCAAGCACCAGAACCCCTGCGGCTCCGCCGTGGCCGATGACGTCACGACCGCCTACGACCGCGCCTTCGCGTGCGACCCCAAGAGCGCCTTCGGCGGCATCATCGCCTGCAACCGCGAGGTGCCCTTCGACCTCGTGGAGCACGCATTTGACGAGAACGGCCAGTTCGTCGAGGTCATCATTGCCCCGAGCTACACCCCCGAGGCGCTCGAGCGCATGGCCAAGCGCCCCAACCTGCGCGTGCTCGCCACGGGCGGCGCGGAGGGCCACGCGCGCTACGAGCTGCGCACCGTGGACGGCGGCGTGCTCGTGCAGAACGTCGACACCGTTGCCGAGGACCCCGAGGCCTTCACCTGCCCCACCGAGCGCAAGCCCACGCCCGAGGAGATGGACGAGCTCATGTTTGCCTGGCGCGTCTGCAAGGGCGTCAAGTCCAACGCGATCCTCGTCTCCAAGGGCAAGGCCGGCATCGGCATGGGCCCCGGACAGCCCAACCGCGTCGACTCGGCGCTTCTCGCCTGCCAGCGCGCCGACGAGGCCTGCGAGCGCATGGGTGTGGAGAAGGGCGGCTACGCCTGCGCGTCCGACGCCTTCTTCCCGTTCCGCGACAACGTGGACGTGCTCGCCGAGCACGG
>CALUJT010000025.1 GCA_944321005.1 uncultured Atopobiaceae bacterium
CCGGCTCCTGGCCGTGCCCCTGACCCTGCGCTCCGGGGACCACGAGCACGTGCTCCTGGACCCCACCCCGCGCGGCGCCGCGCTCGCGGCCTGGATGGACTTCCTCTCGCGCATGGAGCAGGACGGCTACGCCCCCTATGCAGACGCCTCCGTCGAGGACGCCAGCGAGATGCTCGTGCCGCTGCTGCTGGCGGGCGGGCGCTCGCGCGACGTGCTCTCGGACTACGTGCGCACCGCCGGCGAGGCGCCGCCGCGCGAGGGGGAGGTCCGCGCGCTTCACCTTGACGCCATACCCGCGCTCGTCGCGCGCGTCCCGGGGCCGGGCCCCGAGACGTGGCTCCTGCTCGTCCCCGCGCAGCGGGCGCGCGTGATCTGGAGGAGCCTCCTCTCGTTTGGCGAGGTGTCCCCCGTGGGGGCGCGTGCCGCGCGGCACCTGCTCGCAGATCGCCGCCCGTGGGCGGGGTCGCTCCCCGCGGAGGGCCCGGTCGCCGTGCCGCGCGCAGAGCTCGAGCGCTGGGGCGTCCTGCGCGAGGGGAGCGACTTCGTGGGCGCGAGGCTCCTCGAGCCCTGACACAGCGGCTGGGGCAACGCCCCGGGAGGGAGAGAGATGAAGTACTCCATCAACGCCCAGGGCGCGCCCGACGCCATAGGGCCCTACTCCCAGGGGACCACCGCGGGCAGGCTCGTCTTCGCCTCCGGGCAGCTGCCCGTCTCGCCCGCGGACAACGCGCGCCTCGTGGAGGGCGGCATACGCGAGCAGACCGAGCGCGTGATAGACGTCATAGAGGCCATCCTCCAGGAGGTGGGCTGCACGCTGGCGGACGTCGCGCAGACGACGGTCTACCTCGCGAGCCTCGCGGACATGGAGGAGATGAACGAGGTCTACGCCCGCCGCTTCCCGTCCCCGGCCCCGGCGCGCGCCGTCGTGGGCGTCTCGGAGCTGCCGATGGGAGCGCTCGTTGAGATGGACTGCGTCGCCTGCCGCTGAAGCGCTAGAATGTAGTCTCAGAGACTCGACGAAGGGGAGAGACATGCCCAACAACACCACCGGCTCCGGAGCGACCGAGATCTTCCGCATGCCCGCCGCGGACTCCACCGTGCCCGACCTCATGGGCGCCTCCAAGCCCGCTCGCCCCACGCTCACCATCGTGAAGGGCCCGCAGATAGGCCAGACCTTCGAGCTCGACACCCCGGAGATCACCCTCGGGCGCGACCCCAAGAACAGCGTCTTCCTCAACGACATGACCGTCTCGCGCCACCACGCCAAGATGGACCTCGCCAACGTCGCGCTCGGCCTCGCCACGATAGAGGACCTCGGCTCGCTCAACGGCACGTGGGTCGACGGCGCCATCGTGAGCAAGGCCAGCCTGAGGGACGGCTCCACCATCCAGATCGGCACCTTCCGCATGGTCTACCACGCCAACGCGCGTCCCCGCAGGATCGACGCGGAGGCATAGCGCGCGATGACGGACGCCGGCTACCTCACCATCGGCAAGGTCGTGAAGAAGCTCCAGCAGACCTACCCGGACCTCTCGGTCTCCAAGGTCCGCTACCTGCAGGACGAGGGGCTCCTCAACCCGTCGCGCACGCCGAGCGGCTACCGCCTCTACTCGCAGCGCGACGTACGCCGGCTCGAGACCATCCTCTACCTGCAGAAGAACCGCTTCCTGCCGCTCTCCGTCATCAAGGAGGAGCTCGACCGCGCGGACTCCGGCCAGGTGCCGGAGGGCGAGGTCGCGCTCGGGCGCGCGGAGGCCGTGACGCTCCCCGCCGACGACGAGGAGGTGGCCGGCAAGCTCCATCCCATAGACCGCATGCCGGAGCTCGTGGGCACCACCGTGAGCTTCGTGCGCCAGCTCTCCGAGGCCGGCGTCATCACGCTCACGAGGTCCCCCCACGGGCGCGACCTCGTGGACGGCCGCGACTTCCCGCTCATCCGCGTCTGCGACGAGCTGCGCCACTTTGGGATAGGTCCCAAGAACCTGAGGCAGTACGTCATCGCCGCCAACAGGGAGTCCGCGATGTTCGAGCAGGCGCTCGTGGTCTACGCCCGCAAGGGCGGCGGCGTGGAGATGGCGCCCACCGAGGAGACCCGCCAGAGGTTCAACCGCGCCTTCTCGCGCATGCTGGGACTCACCAACGCCGTCCGCGACGAGCTCATCGCCCGCAGGATCACGGAGCCGTTTGCCGAGAAGGACGGCGAGCGCCGACAGGACGCCCGCTGAGCAAGAGAGAGGGGCACACAGTGCCGAGCTTTGACTTCGAGAGCCGCATCATCGACATCCCCGACTACCCCGAGCCCGGGGTCGTCTTCAAGGACATCACCCCGCTCTTCGACGACGCGGAGGCCCTGCGCGCCGTGGTGGACGCCATCGCCGACCACTTCGCCGGGCGAGGCGTCACAAAGGTCGTGGGCGCCGAGGCGAGGGGCTTTCTCGTGGGCGTGCCCGTGGCGTATCGCCTGGGATGCGGCTTCGTTCCCGCCAGGAAGCCCGGCAAGCTCCCGCGCGCCGTCTACTCGCAGAGCTACGAGCTCGAGTACGGCACCGACGAGCTGCAGATCCACCAGGACGCCCTCTCGTCCGACGACCGCGTCCTCATTGTCGACGACCTCATCGCCACCGGCGGCACCGCCGTGGCCACCGCGCGCCTCGTGGAGCAGTCCGGCGCCTCCATCGAGGGCTTCTCGTTCATCCTCGAGCTCGAGTTCCTCAAGCCGCGCGAGATCATGGACCGCGCCTGCCCCGGCAGGGAGGTCTACACGCTCGTGAAGGTGAGCTAGCCTCCCGGGCGTGGCCGTCGTGTGGAGCCGGGCCCCTCGGGACGGGGCTTGGCCTAAAATGGGGAAGTTTGCCTTCGAAAGGAACTCGTTCATGAAGCTCAGGAACAGAGTGATTTCCTCGGGCCTGGCCGCGCTTCTCGCCGGCCCGCTCGCGCTTGTCCCCGCCGCGGCGCTCGCCGACCCCGCGGGCGAGCTCGACGCCGCCTCCCAGAGGCTCGAGGAGCTGGGCGGTCAGCTCAGCGAGACCCAGGAGCAGCTGGCCCAGGCCGTCTCCGAGCTCGAGGAGACCGACTACGGCGTGGCCGAGAAGAGCGCGCAGGTCGACGAGACCCGCGCCGAGCTCGGCGAGCGCCAGGCGCAGCTCGGGACCGAGATGAGGAGCACGTACAAGTCCGGCGCCGCGTCGCTTCTCGAGTTCGTGCTCGGCTCCACGAGCGCCGACGACCTCGTGAGCCGCGTCTACTACCTCGACAAGATGGCCAAGCAGAAAGCCGACGCCATCGAGGGCGTCCGCGCGCTCGCCGAGCAGCTCGAGCAGGAGGTCGCGGACCTCGAGGCGCGCCAGGCCACCCAGGAGGGGCTCGTCGCCGAGCTTCTCGAGCAGGTCTCCTCCTACGAGTCGCAGGTGGCCGAGGCGCGCGGGGTCTACGAGTCGCTCGACGCCGAGATGCGCGCCGCCGTGGCCGCGCAGGCCAGCGAGAACGTGGCCGCGGCCGTCCAGGCGGTGGAGACCGACCAGGCGCAGGACGCGCTCGTGGGGGACCAGGGCGCCTCGCAGGGAGAGGTCGCCGAGCAGGATCCGCAGCAGGGTGCCGGAGAGGCCGGCGGAAACGACCAGGGCGGCGGGCAGCAGACGCCTCCCGCGGACCAGACGCCCGAGCCTGAGCCTCAGCCTCAGCCTCAACCCGAGCCCGAACCTGAGCCCGACCCCGGCCAGCCCTCCGCCCCTGCGGGCGGCGGCGTCTCCACGGCGCTCGCGCAGGTGGGCAAGCCCTACGGCTACGGCTCCGCCGGGCCCAACGCCTTCGACTGCTCCGGCCTCGTGTGCTACAGCTACGGCTACGCGCTCGGCCGGGACACCTTCTCCATGATCTCCTCGCTCCAGGGAGCGGGCCGCTGGAAGACCAGCATGGACGAGCTCTCCTATGGCGACCTCGTCTTCCCGAGCTCCGGGCACGTGGGCATCTATCTCGGCGGCGGGATGATGGTCCACGCCTCCCGCCCGGGCGTGGGCGTGGTCGTCTCCTCGGTCTACAGCTTCATCGGCGGCGGCTCCTACTACTAGGGCCGGGGGCGCGACCATGTCCGAAAGCCCCTCCGGAGAGGTGACGAGAAGGCTCTCGCGCCGCCTGCAGGTGAGCCTCGTCTTCGAGGGCGCCCTGGTGGGCGTCGCGGGCGGGCTCGTGGTCACGCTCTATCGCGCCGCGCTCTCCGCCGCGGAGGGCGTGCTCCGGTCCCTCACGGGGGCCGCCGCAGGAAGCCCCGCCCTCGCGCTCCTCTGGCTCGGCGCCCTCGCCCTCATCCTCGTGGTGGTCTCCCGCCTCATCCTCTGGGAGCCCGCCACGTCCGGCTCCGGAATCCCCCAGGTCGACGCCGAGGTCGCGGGCCGCATGGACGCACCGTGGGCGCGCGTGCTGCCCGCCAAGTTCGCCGAGGGGACGCTGCTCGCGCTCTCCGGCCTCTCCCTGGGCCGCGAGGGCCCCTCCATCCAGTTGGGCGGCATGTCCGGAAAGGCGGTCTCCCGCATGCTGCGGCGCGGCAGGGGAGAGGAGCGCCTGCTCGTCACCTGCGGCGCCGCCGCGGGCATGTCCGCGGCCTTCCACGCGCCCTTCACCGGCGTGCTCTTCACGCTGGAGGAGATCCACAAGGAGTTCACCGCGCCGCTCATCATCTCCGTCATGTGCTCGGCCATCGTCTCCGACCTCATAGCCTCGCAGGTGCTGGGTCTCACGCCCGTGCTCGCCCTCGCCTTCGCCCGGGACCTCCCGCACGCGAGCTACGTCCTCGTGGGCCTTCTCGGCGTCGCCTGCGGGCTTCTCGGGGCCCTCCACAACCGCGGCATGTTTCTCTGCCAGGACCTCTTCTCGCGCGTGAGGTCCCACCTCCCGTACGCCCGCCTCGCGGTGCCCTTTGCCCTGGCGTGGGCCGCGGCGTTCCTCTGGCCCTCGCTCATGTGCGGCGGCGACGCCATCGTGGAGCACGTCCTCTCGCCAGAGGGTCTCGCCACGGGCACCATACTCGCGCTCCTCGCCGGCAAGTACGCGTTCACCACCGTCTGCTTTGGCTCGGGCGCGCCCGGGGGGACGCTGTTTCCGCTGGTCGTGATGGGTGCGCTCGTGGGCGGTGCGTTCGCGCGGCTGGTGGGGGAGCCCGTCGGGCTCGACGCCGCCTTCTTCCCCAACTTCGTGGCGCTGGGGGTGGCGGGGCTCTTCTCCGGCGTCGTGCGCGCGCCCGTGACCGCGGTCGTGCTCGTGTTCGAGCTCACGGGGTCCTTCGACGCGCTGCTCTCGGCGGCACTCGTCTCCATTGCGGCCTACGTCACCTCGAGCCTCACGCGAACCGACGCGTTCTACGAGCACCTCCTCGCGAGGCTTCTGGGGACCACGACGGACGACCCCGCCGTGTCCGGCCTCGGGGGCGAGAAGAGCCTCCACACCGTGCGCGTGGGGACCGGCAGCCGTCTCGAGGGCATGCTCGTGCGCGACGTGCCCTGGCCCGACGGCGTACGCGTAGTCACGATCGAGCGCGCGGGATCCCAGATCCTGCCCACGGGGGACACGCACCTGACGGCGCTCGACGAGCTCCTCGTCATTTCTGACGAGACGGCAGCGGACGACGCGCTCCTCAAGCTCGGTCTCATGTCAGAGCAGCGCGTGCGCGAGACCGAGTAGCTTCCGTGATGAGAGAGGGCCCCCTGCGAGGAGGGGGCCGGATTGGGAGCGGTCTCGGCGGCGCCGCCTGCGCCCGCGAAATCGCGATGCTCTCTACTTTACATAAGATATATTATCACGGTTTTGTATGACAGACTCTGCAGGGGGAGTCTGGTGCCCAAGCGCCACCTCTATCCCTCCACCGGAAGTCCCAGATACGCCGCGGCGCTCGTTGCGGCAACGGCGCCGTCGGACGCGGCCGTGACGATCTGCCTGAGCGGCTTCCTGCGCGCGTCGCCGGCCACGAACAGCCCGGGCACCTCCGTCGCCATCCGCTCGTCCGTGACAGCGTACCCGGACTCGTCGAGCTCCACGAGCCCCCTCAGAAGGCCCGTCTCGGGTACGCGGCCCGCCAGGACGAAGATTCCGAACGAGCCCTCGTCGTAGGTCTCCACGTGAGTCTCCCCGGACGCGTTGTCGCGAAACTCGATGCTCGACGGGAGCTCTCCGCCGCCAACCGAGACGATGCTCGTGAGGAGCCGGATCTCGACCCTCTCGTTGGCCTCGAGCTCGCGGACGAGCGCCGTCTGCGCTCGCAGGTGGTCCTTGCGCACGACGAGCGTCACCCTGCTCGCCAGGCGCGCCAGGAACAGCGCCTCCTCGGCGGCCGAGTTCCCGCCACCGATTACGAACACCTGTTTGCCCCTATAGAACATGCCGTCGCACGTGGCGCAGTACGAGACGCCGTGGCCGGCGAAGCGCTCCTCGCCCTCGAAGCCCGCGCGCCGGGGCTGGGCGCCCGCGGCGAGGATGACCGAGGCGGCGTCATAGCGCGCGGCGGAGGCCGTCACGAGGAACCTGCCGGTGGCGGCGTCGCGGGAGAGCCCGCTCACCGGGTCCATCACGATGCTCGCGCCGAGGTCCTCGGCCTGCGCGCGCATGGCGTCCGAGAGCGTGAAGCCGTCCGTGTGCGGCAGGCCCGGGTAGTTGTCTATCTCGCTCGTGAGGATCACCTGTCCGCCGAGAGCCTCGCGCTCGAGGGTCACGGCGTCGAGGAGCGAGCGCTGTGCATAGATCGCGGCGGAGAGCCCCGCGGGGCCGCCACCGATGATGACGAGGTCCTTGGTCTGCTCGTTCATGGTCTCCCCTTTCTCCTGGAGAAGGGATTCCCGCTTCTCCCCCATCTCGGTCACTAAATGCTACCTAGACAGTAGCATACAAGGAGGAGGCTACTCGCCGTCAGCGGGACCCTCCTTCGGCCTGGGCAGCACGAGGTTCATGAGGATGCCCACGAGCGTGGAGGTGGCCATGCCGGGGAGCGTGTAGTCGCCTATGGGAATGGAGATGCCGGAGGTCTCCATTCCCACGCCGAGGATGATGACCACGGAGGCGATCATGAGGTTGCGGTTGACGTCAAAGTCGACGCGGTTCGAGACGAGCATGCGCAGGCCGTTGGAGGCGATGAGGCCAAAGAGCAGCAGGCTCACGCCTCCCATGACCGGGCTCGGGATGGACTGGATGAGCGCGGCGAGCTTGGGGCAGAAGCCGCCGACCACGAGCGCGAAGCCGGCCGCGTACCAGAAGATCTGCGTGGAGTAGACGCGCGTCACGCTCATGACGCCGATGTTCTCGGCGTACGTGGTGGTGGGAGGACCCCCCAGGAAGCCGGAGATCATGGTGGAGATGCCGTCTCCGGCGAGCGAGCGCGGGAGCATCTCGCGGTAGTCCTTGCCCACGATCTCGCCGACGGCGAGCAGGTGACCGATGTGCTCGATCACCACGACGACGGCGACGGGGGCCACGAGGGCGACGGCCCCCAGGTCGAATCGAGGCGCGGAGACGTGCGGGAGGCCCACCCAGGCGGCTTCGGCAACGGGCGCGAAGTCCACGAGCCCGAGCGCGAGTGCAAGGAGGTAGCCGACGATGATGGCGAGAAGGACGGGCACAGTCCCCACGATGCCGCCCATGCCCGAGAACACCACGGCGGCGGCAAGCGTCACCGCGGCTACGGCGGCCCCCGTGCCGAAGAAGACGCTCGAGCCGTCTGCGGCCGTGGCCATGAACGCCATGTCGGCCGCGGTGGCGGCGAGGCCCACGCCGATGACCACCATGACCGAGGCCACGAGCACGGGCGGCAACAGGCGGTCGAGCCACCCGGTGCCCACGAGACGGATGATGCCCGCGACCGCCAGGAAGACGAGGCCCGCCACGATGACGCCGGACATGGCGGCGTCGAGGCCCTTGGTGGCGCCCACGGCCAGGATCGGGCTGATGAAGGCGAAAGAGCTGCCGAGGTAGCTCGGAATCTTGTTGCCGGTGACCAGCAGGTAGCAGATGGTGCCGATGCCCGAGCACATGATGGCGACGTTGGGGTCCAGGCCGGTGAGGACCGGCACGAGGACCGTGGAGCCAAACATGCTCATCATGTGCTGGATGCCCAGGGGTATGGCGCGTCCCACGGAGACGCGGTCGTCGACCCCTATTACCTCACGCTCGTGCGCGCTCATGCGAGACTCCCTTCTCTCGAGATACAAAAGAGGCCCGGGCGTTGAGCCCGGGCCCGGGGACTCGCTAGGCAGCGAGGAAGTAGATGACGAAGGCGAGCGCCGCCACCCACATGAGCGGCTTGACCTTCCTGAGCTGTCCCGTGACGGCGGCGACGATCACGTAGGCGATGAAGCCGAAGCCGATGCCGTTGGAGATGGAGTAGGTGAAGGGGACTCCCGCGACGATGAGGAAGGCGGGCAGGCCCTCGAGGAGGTCGGACCAGTCGATCTCGGCGACCTCGCTCATCATGAGGAAGCCCACGAACACGAGGGCGCCGCAGGTGGCGGCGGAGCTCACGATGGAGATGAGGGGCGAGAAGAACGCGGCGACGATAAAGATGATGCCGGTGAAGACCGAGGAGAGGCCGGTGCGCCCGCCGTCGGCCGCGCCGGAGGCGGACTCGACGAACGTGGTGAGCGAGGAGGAGCCGATGAGGCCGCCCGCGGCGGCGGCGGCGGAGTCGACAACGAGGATCTGCTTGATGTCCTTGACGTTGCCGTCCTCGGTGAGGAACTCGCCCTGCTTGGCCACAGCCATCGCGGTGCCCATGGTGTCGAAGAAGTCGGACATCATGAGCGAGAACGCGAGGATGAGAAGCGTGGGGCTGGTGACGACCTTGGCGATGCCCATGACGCCCGCCTCGTCGGGCTGGAAGGGCGCGCCGAAGGAGGAGAAGTCGAGACCGGAGACGATGGCCGAGGGAACCTGCGTGACGCCGAGCGGGATGCCCGCGACGACGGCGACGATGATGCCGAGCAGGAGGGCGCCGCGAACGTTGAGGGCGTAGAAGACGATGGTGGCCACGATGGAGATGAGGCCGACGATGAAGGTCTGGTTGATCTCGCCGATGGCGACCATGGTGTCCGGGTTGGCGACGATGATGCCGCCGTCCTTGAGGCCGATCATGGCGATGAAGAGGCCGAGCGCGACCGAGATCGCGTGACGCAGCGACACGGGAATGGCGTCCATGATGGCCTCGCGAAGGCCGCAGAGGACGAGGATGAGGATGGCCACGCCCTCGACGAAGATGACGGCGCTGGCGGCATGCCAGTCGCCGCCGGCAGCGGGCACGAGCACCGTGGCAAAGAGCGCGTTGATGCCCATTCCCGACGCGCACGCGAGCGGGCGGTTGGAGAAGAGACCCATGAGGATGGTCATGATGCCCGCGCCGAGGCAGGTCGCGGTGACCGCGGCCGTCTCGGAGATGCCGGCGAGAACGAGCAGGGGCGGGTTGACCGCGATGATGTACGCCATGGCGAGGAAGGTGGTGAGGCCGGCGCGCAGCTCCTGGCCCGCGCTCGAGCCCCTCTCGCTCATCTTGAAGAACTGTTCCACTGAATAACATCCCCTTCTGTCTGGGTTCCTACATGCGACCCTCGCGGCCTAGGCGCCGCTCGAGCCGAAGCCCCCCGCCCCGCGGTCCGTCTCGTCGAGCTCTGCGACCTCGACGAGCGTGACTACGGGGACCCTCTGGATGACGAGCTGCGCGATCCTCTCCCCGCGGGAGATGGTGATCGGGCGCTCGTCGTCAAGGTTCACGGCGCAGACCTTGAGCTCGCCGCGATAGTGGGAGTCGATGAGGCCGGGGGTGTTGGCCATGGAGAGGCCCTCGCGCAGCGCGAGTCCGCTCCTGGGCTGCACGAAGCCGGCGTACCCCTCGGGTATGGCGACGGCGAGCCCGGTGGAGACGAGCCTCCGCTCGTGCGGGGCGAGGGTCACGTCCTCGTTGGCCCTGAGGTCGAGGCCGGCGTCGCCCTCGTAGGCGTAGGTGGGGAGCTCGACCGTGGGGTCGAGCCGCTTGATGGGCAGGTCGATGGTGTCCTTAGTCATTCAGGCTCCTCAGCTCCTCGCTGAACTCGTCAACGTCCTTGAAGTCACGGTAGACGGAGGCGAAGCGAACGTACGCGACCTTGTCTATGGAGACGAGCCTCTTGAGGACCATGCCGCCGAGGTCCGCGGAGGAGACCTCGGTGAAGCCGCCGTCCCTGAGCTCGGACTCGATGCTGTCTATGAGGGACGAGAGCGCCGTCATGGGGACGTCGCGCTTGACGGTGGCCGTGACGAGCCCCCTCATGAGCTTCTGGCGGTCGAAGGGCTCTCGGTGGCCGTCTCTCTTGACCACGACGAGCGGGATCTCCTCGCAGCGCTCGTAGGTGGTGAACCGGAAGCCGCACGCGGTGCACTCGCGGCGGCGACGTATGGCGTCGTTGCTCTCCGAGGGACGGGAGTCGACGACCTTGGACTCCTCGCACCCGCATTTGGGACAGCGCATGTGACCTCCTTGGTGTAACAGCACCAACAGACGGTATCACAAAACGCACAAATTCTGCCCGCCGCACGGGAGAGGAAACGAGGCGGAAAGGAACCTCAGGAGGCCGAGAGGGGCACGACGAGCCTCTGGCCCGGGTCGACGCGCCCGCCCTCGAGCCCGTTTGCCTCCTCGATCCAGGTCACGACGTCCTGGGTGGGAACGCCCTCAACGCCGCACCTGCCGGCGATGGACCAGAGGGAGTCGCCCGCAACGACCGTGACGCTGGAGGTGGGCGCGGAGTCCAGGGCGCGGGCCCGGGCGGCGGAGGCGAGGGAGTCCGAGAGCAGAGAGGCCGCGACGGCGGCGATGGCCACGAGCGCAACGGCCGCGAGCGCAAGACGGGACTGGGAGGGGCTGAGGCGCCCCGCGGCGGGCGCGGCGGGGCGCGGGGCCCCCGCGCGGAGGCCGCCCTCCATGAGAACGAGCCCGCGGTCCTGGACGGCGAGCGCCGCCGAGCCGTTGAACTGGTAGGTCGTCTGGGTCGCGATGCTGATCATCTCTCTCCCCTTTCGGTCGTCCTTCGACACCGTTATAGGGGTCGGACCGGACAACAATTCGATTTGGAGGGGTCGGACCGGACAACAATTCGATTTGGGAATCTCGAACATCTGTACCCCATTATGGTGGTACAATTGTTCGTGTCAAGCGAGAACGAACAATTGTTTGTAAACGCTCGCCGGGTCCGGTATCATGGGGCAAGACGTCGAAGGAGGCACACATGGCCAGAGGCAAGCTCGGAAAGCGACAGCTCGCGATCTACGAATTCATCCGCAGCTACTCCAACGAGCACGGCTACCCGCCCTCGGTGCGCGAGATAGGCGCGGCCGTGGGCCTCGCCTCGCCCTCGACCGTCCACATGCACCTCAAGGTACTCGAGGAGCAGGGCCTCATCAGGAGGGACTCCAAGAAGCCGCGCACCATCGAGGTCGTGGGCAAGCAGGGTGAGCCCGAGGACGCCGAGGGGCTCGCGAGCCCCTCCCAGGACGTCGACCGCGGCATCATATCGCTGCCGCTCGTGGGCAGGGTCGCCGCGGGCGTGCCCGTCCTCGCCGAGCAGAACGTCGAGGAGACGCTCTCCCTCCCCACCTCGATAGTGGGCGACTCGAGCTCCTTCATCCTGAGGGTCCGCGGGGAGTCCATGGTCAACGCCGGCATCTTCGACGGGGACTACATCGTGGTCAAGGAGCAGCACGACGCCCACAACGGCGAGATCGTGGTCGCCCTCATCGACGACTCCGCCACCGTCAAGACGTTCTACCGCGAGCGCGACCGCGTGCGCCTCCAGCCCGAGAACGACGCGATGGAGCCCATCTACGTGGAGAACCCCGTCATCCTTGGCAGGGTCACCGCGCTCATCCGCTCCATCTCCTAGGCATGTGCGCCGTAGAGGGGGTCCGTCGGCCCGAGGGCGAGGGCAAAGACGCGGCCGACACGGGGACGTCTCGTCGCATTGGCATCTTCGACGTCGTGAGGGGCGCCGCCGTCGTCTCGATGGTGCTCTTCCACCTCTGCCATGACCTGAAGTTCATATCCGAGGTGCCTCTTCCGTGGTTCGAGCCGCCCCTGCGGGACGTCTGGCGCTGCTCCATCTCATGGACCTTCCTCTTCGTCGCGGGCTGCATGTGCCCGCTCTCGAGGTCGAACCTCAGGCGCGCGGCCGAGTACGGGCTCGTGGCGCTCGGCGTATGGGCCGTTACCACGATTGCGGCCGTCGACGTCCCCATCTCCTTCGGAATCATCTACTGCATGGCGGCGTGCACCCTCGCGGCCTGGCTGCTCGACCGCGCGGGCGCCCTTCCACGGGGGCGCCTGGCAGCCGCCGCGCTTCTCGTCGCCTTTGTCTGCCTGCTCGGCCTTCCGGACGGCCACGTGGGAGTCGCCGGCCTTCGCGTGGAGCTCCCGGGCGGGCTCTACGACTCGGGCGCCCTCTCGTGGCTCGGCCTTCCGGGAGGCGGCTTCGCCTCGGGGGACTACTACCCGCTTCTCCCCTACCTCATGCTCTACCTCGCGGGGGCGGCGATGGGCACCGTATGGGCGCGCGCCGGGTACCCGGCATGGGCCCGGGAGGCCCGCCTCGAGCCCCTAGGGCTCGTCGGTCGGCACGCCCTCGTCGTCTACGTGCTCCACCAGCCCGTCCTCCTGGCCGTGAGCGCGCTCGTCGCCTGCGTCTCCTGAGGCTGCGTAGGGGCCCAACGTGCGCGCCATGCGCTCGTCGGCCTTCACGGTGGCGAGGAGGCCGCCCTGCACGTAGCTCTCGCGTATGACCTGGCAGCGCTCGTGCACCATCTTCATGAGAAGGCCCTTCTCGTAGGGCACGAGAACGGTCATGGTGACGCTGCCGGCCGCGGCCTCCTTGGCGATGCGGTAGAGGAGCCCGCGCACGCCCGTGCCCTCGAGCGCGGAGACCACCTGGGCGTCCGGGTGCGCCACGAGCGCCTGGCGGACCTCCTCCGGCCCGAGCGCGTCGCACTTGTTGAGGACGGTGACGCTTCTGATGGAATCGGCGCCTATCTCGGCCAGGACCGCGCGCACGGCCTCGATCTGGAGCTCGCGGTGCGGGTCGGATGCGTCCACCACGAGAAGCACGAGGTCGGCCGCCCGGACCTCGGCGAGCGTGGACTTGAAGGACTCGACCAGCATGGTGGGGAGCTTCTGGATGAAGCCCACCGTGTCGGTCACGGTGATCTTCCTGCCCTCGTCGAGGTCGAGCGCGCGCGTGGTGGGGTCGAGCGTGGCGAAGAGCTCGTCGCGCACGTACACGTCGGAGCCGGTGAGCCGGTTGAGGAGTGTGGACTTGCCGGCGTTGGTGTAGCCGACGAGCGCCACGCGATAGACGCCGGAGTCCCAGCGCGCCTTGCTCTGGACGCCGCGCCTGCGCTCGAGGCGCTCGAGCTCCCTCCTCAGGGTGGAGATGCGCGAGCGGATGAGGCGCCTGTCCACCTCGAGCTGGCTCTCGCCCTGGCCGAAGCGGCTGCCGATGCCGCCCCTGGTCTGCTCGCCCACGAGGTGGCTCCACATGCCGCGAAGGCGCGGGAGCACGTACTGCAGCTGCGCGAGCTGGACCTGGAGGCGTCCCTCGTGGGTCTTGGCGTGCACGCCGAAGATGTCGAGTATGAGGGCGGTGCGGTCGATGATCTTGACGGGCTCGCCCACGATCTTCTCGAGGTTGGCCTGCTGGGAGGGACTGAGCTCGTCGTCGAAGATGACGACGTCGGCTCCGAGGCTGCGGACGTACGAGCAGAGCTCCTCGACCTTTCCCTTGCCGATGAAGGTCTTAGGGACCGGCGCGTCGAGCCTCTGCGTCATGATGAGGACGACCTCGGCGCCGTCCGTCTCTGCGAGGCGCGCGAGCTCGGCGAGCGACTCCTCGCAGGACCACTCGGAGTTCCCGAGGTCAACGCCCACGAGGATGGCGCGCTCGGGAACCGGGGCCGTGGAGTGCGGCTTAAAGCGTCCCATCGCTGCCCCCGAGTCCCTCGACGATCATGCGAGCCGCCCCCTCGGCGTCGGTCGTCTCGAGGTCGATCCAGCGCACGCGCCCGTCGCGCCTGAGCCAGGAGAGCTGGCGCTTGGCGTAGCGCCTGGAGCGCAGCTTGATGGTCTCCACCGCCTCGTCGAGGGAGCACTCCCCGGAGAGCGCCTGCAGGACCTCCTTGTAGCCTATGGCCTGGCCTGCGGTGAGCTCGGTGGTGAGCCCGCGCTCGGCGAGCCCCCTCACCTCGTCCACGAGCCCGGCTCCAACCATAGCGTCCACGCGCGCGTCGATCCTCGCGTAGAGGCGCTCCCTGTCCATGGCGAGCCCCCAGATGGTCGCGTCGTAGTGGGGCACGTGGGAGCGCAGGCCCTCGTGCTTCCTGGCGTAGGACTCCCCCTCGTCCAGCATCTCGAGGGCCCTGACCACGCGCCTCGAGTTGTTGGGGTGTATGAGGGCCGCGCTCTCGGGGTCGCGCTCGGCGAGAAGGGCGTGAAGGCCGCCGGCGCCGCGCTCGGCGAGAAGGGCCTCGTAGGCGGCGCGCGCCTCCCCGTCCTTCTCGCCGGAGGGAAAGTCCATCTCGTCGATGACGGCGTCGAGGTAGAGGCCCGTGCCGCCGCAGAGGACGGGAACGGAGCCGGAGGCGAGCAGCGCGTCCGCGCAGGCGCGGGCCTGGGACTGGAAGAGCTGGACGGAGCAGTTCTCGAGGGGGTCGGCGACGTCCACCATGAGGAGCGGCGCGCGCCGCTCGGCCGGGGGGGTCTTGGCGGTCCCCACGTCCATGCCGCGATAGACCTGCATGGAGTCCACGGAGACGACGGAGGTGCCGAGCCTCTCCGCCACGAGGTCCGCCACCAGGCTCTTGCCCGAGGCGGTGGGCCCCGCGACGCAGACCACGCGCCCGAGGCTCATCGCGGCTCGCCCGAGACGGACCCGCGCAGGTACCAGGTGCGCGCATCGTCCACGAGCACGTCCACG
>CALUJT010000026.1 GCA_944321005.1 uncultured Atopobiaceae bacterium
ACTGCGACGTCGTGATCGTGGGCTGCGGCGTGGCCGGGCTCTACTGCGCGCTCAACCTCCCGGCGGCGCTCTCGGTGGTCCTTCTCTCCAAGGGCGCCGTGGAGGAGTGCGACTCCATGCTCGCGCAGGGCGGCATCTGCGTCCTGCACGACGACGGCGACTACGAGGTCTTCTTCGAGGACACGCTGCGCGCGGGGCACTACGAGAACCGCCTGGAGAGCGTGGACATCATGATCCGCGCGAGCCGTCCCATCATCGACGACCTCGTCAAGCGCGGCGTGCGCTTCGCCCGCACGGCGGGGGGCGACCTGGACTACACCCGCGAGGGCGCCCACTCCCGGCCGCGCATCGTCTACCACGAGGACATAACGGGCGAGGAGATAACCACGCACCTTCTGGCGTGCGCGCGCGAGCTGCCGCACGCGCGGATCCTCGAGCACACCTGCATGACGGACCTCATCGAGGGCTTCGACGCCTCCGGGCGGCGCGTCTGCCGCGGCGTCGTGGCCACGGGCGAGAAGGGCGAGCGCCTGGAGATCCGCGCCGACGCCACCGTCCTCGCCACGGGCGGCGTGGGCGGCCTCTACGAGCACTCCACCAACTTCGGCTGCCTCACGGGAGACGGCTGCCGCGTGGCGGCCGAGCACGGCGTGCTCCTGGAGCACATGGACTACGTGCAGATTCATCCCACCACCCTCTGGACCGAGCGGCCCGGGAGGTCGTTTCTCATCTCGGAGTCCGCGCGCGGCGAGGGCGCGCTGCTCCTCAACGACAAGGGCGAGCGCTTCGTGGACGAGCTCCAGCCGCGCGACGTGGTCTCGCGCGCCATACTGGACGAGATGGCGCGGACGGGGGCGCGGCACGTCTGGCTCTCCTTCGAGCGCGTGCCCCGCGAGGAGATCGAGGGCCACTTCACGCACATCCTGGAGCGCTGCCTGGAGGAGGGGTATGACATCCGAGAGGAGCCGGTCCCCGTGGTTCCCGCCCAGCACTACTTCATGGGGGGCATCCACGTGGACTCGGACTCCGAGACCACGCTGCCGCACCTCTTTGCCTGCGGCGAGACCTGCTGCAACGGCGTGCACGGGCGCAACCGGCTGGCGTCGAACAGCCTGCTGGAGTCGCTCGTCTTCGCGCAGCGCGCGGCGGACAAGATCATGCGCGACCGCTTCGAGGAGGACACGGCCGCGCAGCTCGCCGCCGCGGCGCGGGCGCGCTCGCGCTTCATCGCCGGGTCGCGCGACGTGACGGACGTGGCGCTTCTCACCGGCGCCGAGTGAGGCGCCCGAGGACGGTGACGGCGCCCCGTCCTCAGGCGTTCCGCAACGAGAGGAGATTCCCATGACCGACCCGATGATCCAGATGCAGATGGACGACCACATTCGCGCGGCGCTGCGCGAGGACATGCCCTTTGGCGACGTCTCCACCGCCGCCGTCATGCCCGAGCCGCGCCCGGGGCGCGTTCAGCTCATCGCCAAGGCCGACGGCGTGATCGCCGGCCTCGCGGTCTTCTCGCGCGTGTTCTGCCTCCTGGACCCCGCCACCCGCGTGACGGTGGACGTCGCAGACGGCGCGCGCGTGAGCGCCGGGCAGCACGTGGCCACCGTGGAGGGGGACGTGCGCGTGCTCCTGGAGGGCGAGCGCACGGCCCTCAACTATCTGCAGCGTATGAGCGGCATCGCCACCTACACCGCCGGCGTGGCCGAGGCCCTCGCCGGCACCGGCACCACGCTCGTGTGCACTCGCAAGACCACGCCGGGCATGCGCCTCTTCGAGCGCGAGGCGGTGCGCCTGGGCGGCGGCTCGCTCCACCGCTACGGCCTCTCCGACGGCGTGCTCCTCAAGGACAACCACATCGACGCCGCGGGCGGGGTGGCCGAGGCCATCGCCGCTGCCCGCGCGACTGCCCCCTTCGTCGACAAGGTCGAGGTGGAGTGCGAGACCCTTGACATGGTGCGCGAGGCCGTCGAGGCGGGCGCGGACGTCATCATGCTCGACAACATGACCCACGAGGCCATGGCGCAGGCCGTGGCCCTCATCGCCGGCCGCGCGCAGACCGAGGCCTCGGGCAACGTGGACGCGGCGAACGCCTCCGCCTATGCGGACCTGGGCGTGGACTTCGTCTCCTGCGGTGCCCTCACGCACTCCGCCCCCATCCTCGACCTCTCCCTCAAGCACCTCGAGGTGCTGGGGTGAGCGCGGGCTCGGGAGAGGCCCGGCGCGGGGAGATCCTTGATGCCCTGGCAAACGCATCGGCCCCGCTCTCTGGCACGGCGCTCGCCGAGAAGTGCGGCGTGAGCCGGCAGGTGATTGTCCAGGACGTGGCGCTCCTGCGCGAGCGGGGGGAGCAGATCGTCTCCACCAACCGCGGCTACGTTCTTCTCGCCGCCTCCGCCGCGCGCCCCACGCGGCTCTTCAAGTGCCGCCACACCGCCGCCCAGACCGCCGACGAGCTCACCTGCGTCGTGGACCTTGGCGGACGCGTGGAGGACGTCTTCGTGAACCACCGGGTCTACGGCAAGGTCTCGTCCGAGCTGGGTATCTCCAGCCGCCGCGACGTGGAGCGCTTCGTGGCGGAGCTCGCCTCGGGCGTCTCGGCCCCGCTCCTGGAGGTCACGAGCGGCTACCACTTCCACCACGTGAGCGCGGAGAGCGAGGACGTCCTCGACGACGTCGAGCGCGCCCTCGCGGCCCGCGGCTACCTCGCCGAGCTCACCGAGTACGAGGCCGCCACCTTCGCGTGACGGGGATGCCCCCGCGGGACGGCGGGCGGACGGCTCCGTTTTGGGTATACTCCCCACGTCGCAGAGAAGGGAGCCGCACGCCATGGAAGACGAGAGCGTCATCAGAGACCTCGAGCCCTCGATTCCCAGGACGCCCGCCCAGGCCGTGCTCCGCATGGTCTCGATCCTCATGGGCATCCTGGGCGCCGTCGTGCTTCTTGGCGGCGTGGCGGTGCTGGTGGGCAACGTCATGGGGCTCCTGCCGGGAGGCGACCTCTGGACAACCGTCACCTTTGGCGTGATGATCGTCGTTGCCGCCGGGCTGCTCCTCCTCACCGCTGCCCTCGGCATCGTTGCCTCCAACAACTCCGCGCGCGTGGAGCCCTATCGCTTCCTCTGCTACCTCGTGGGGCTCGCCGTGCTCGTGGCGATCGTGTGGGGCTGGGGCGTCGGCTCCTTCATCCTGTTCAACCCCATCGTGCTCTCCACCACGATCGTCTACGTGCTCATCTGCTCGCGCCTCGCGGACAAGGTCAAGGAGGAGCACGACAACGGCGTGCGGGGCGAGACCTTCCTGCGCTCGCGCCATCAGCGCGTGCTCCACCTGCTCTCCGAGATCATCATCCTCAAGGGCGTGGTCACGCTCGTGGCGGTGCTCGTGCTCGCCTCCGCGCTCGTGGTCTACGGGGAGGGGGAGCGCGCCCTGATCTCCGGCGTGCCGGTCACGGTGAGCGACACGCTCTATGACGTTCTGGCCGTGGGAGGCGTGGCGGCGGGCGTGGGCGTGCTCGCCGGGGCGCTCGGCATACGCGGGTCCAACCGGCCGCAGAAGATCGTGCCCTTCCTCGTGGTTGCCGGGCTCTCCTTCGCCTTCGACCTCTTGCAGGTGGCGGGCATGTTCCTCGAGCGCGGGCTCCTCGGCGTCACCTTCGACGTCATCTTCGACCTCCTCTTCATGGGGGTCTGCGTGTACCTGGCCGTGCGCGTGATGCGCCAGCCCACCCCCGAGGAGCTCGCCGCCGCCGCGGGCGTGGCGCTCGTCTCGGGCGCCGAGGACGCGTGACGGGCTTGACAGATTGCCCAGGTCAGACTTGACAGATTGCTCAGGTCAAACTGTCAAGTATCCACTTGACAGTTTGACCTGAGCAATCTGTCAAGTCTGACCTGGGCAATCTGTCAAGCCCCGACCAAGACCAAGAAGGGAAGACATGAACAACGGAACCATGCTCCAGGGCTTCTCCTGGTACCTGCCCGCCGACGGCTCCCACTGGCGCCGCATCGCCGAGCAGGCCCCCGACTTTGCCTACCAGGGCATCACCGCCGTCTGGCTCCCGCCCGCCTACAAGGCCGAGAAGGGCCGCGAGGACGTGGGCTACGGCGTCTACGACACCTACGACCTCGGCGAGTTCGACCAGAAGGGGAGCGTTGCCACCAAGTACGGCACGCGCGCCGAGTACGAGGCCGCGGTGCGCGCCCTGCAGGAGAGCGGCATCCAGGCCCTGGCGGACATCGTGCTCAACCAGCGCCTGGGCGCGGACGGCTGCGAGGACGTGCTGGCCCAGGAGGTCTCCGCCTCAAACCGGGGCGAGAAGATCGGCGACCCCCAGACCATCTCCGCCTGGACGCGCTTCACCTTCCCCGGGCGCGCGGGCGCGTACTCGGACTTCACCTGGGACTGGAGCTGCTTCCACGGCGTGGACTGGGACGACCGCGCCAAGCGAAAGGGTGTCTTCCTCTTTGACGGCAAGCACTGGGACGAGGCCGTGGACCGGGGCGAGAACGCCAACTACGACTACCTCATGGGCGCGGACGTTGACGTCAACGACCCGCGCGTCTTCGACGAGCTCGTGCGCTGGGGCTGCTGGTATGTGGACGCCTGCGGGCTGGACGGGTTTCGCCTGGACGCCCTCAAGCACATCGACCGAGGCTTCTACCTGCGCTGGCTCGACGCGGTGCGCAAGCACGCGGGCAAGGAGCTCTTCACGGTCGGCGAGTACTGGGGCCGCACGGCGGACGAGCTCCAGGCCTATCTGGGCGCCGAGAAGAGCATGTCGCTCTTCGACGTGCCGCTTCACTACAACCTCTACCGTGCGAGCTGCTCCAACGGCAACGAGGACCTCTCGAGGATCTTCTCGGGCACGCTCGTGGAGCGAGACCCCGTGCACGCCGTGACCTTTGCCGAGAACCACGACACGCAGCCCGGCCAGGCGCTGCAGTCCTTCGTCCAGACGTGGTTCAAGCCGTCCGCCTACGCGCTCATCCTCCTGCGCGAGGCCGGCTACCCCTGCGTCTTCTACGGCGACCTCTACGGCATGCCCAACGACGGCAACATCCCGGCGGTGCGCGAGCTCCCGCTGCTGATGGAGATTCGCCGCCGCTTCGCCTACGGGGCGCAGCACGACTTCCTTGACGCGCCGGACGTCATCGGGTGGACCCGCGAGGGCGACGCCGAGCACGAGGGCTCCGGCGTGGCCGTGGTCCTCACCGACCGCGACGGCGGCGAGAAGCGCATGTTCGTGGGCGCGGGGCACTCCGGCGAGACCTGGTCGTGCGTGGTGGGCGAGCAGGACGACGTCGTGGTGGACGCCGAGGGCTGGGCGACGTTCCGCACGCTGGGCGGGCGCCTCTCGGTCTACCTGCCGGAGAGGACGGCCGACGCCCTCGAGAACGACCGTCAGCTCCACCGCATCGCCCGCGAGATCGCGGAGGACACCGAGGAGATGCGCGCCTAGTCTCCGTGCTACATGACGGTTTGCTCAGGTCAAACCGTCAACCGTGACGGATTCCCCGGATCAGACCGTCGAGCCCTGACTTGACGGCCTGGCCCGGGGAATCCGTCGTGTTCAGACGTCTTGTTTTGACCGGAACCCTCTTGGTTGCTCTTTCTTGGAAAGCAGGCTCTCTTCAGATAGTGCTAATTGAGCGATGCATTACCACTTATCCGTGATTTTCGACCGCTTGCAGACCAGTCAGGCAGTTACGGCAAAACAAATTGACACCCCCCTCGGGGCACTCCTATGATTCGAAACAAGATAGAACAATAACCAAAAATAAAAATCAGGAAAGAATCAGGAAGCAGTAGGAAGGGAGAAAGCATGGAACTGATTGACGAGCAGCTTGTTGTCCTCGATGCGGACTGCACGACCAAGGAGGAGGTCGTCAGCCTCATGGCCGATGCCATGGACAGGGCCGGCAGGCTGTGCGACCGGGATGCCTACGTGAGCGACGTCTTCAAGCGTGAGGAGGAGTTCAGCACCTCCATCGGCTTCGGCGTCGCGACGCCCCACGCCAAGTCCGACGCCGTCCGCGTGGCCTCGCTCGGATTCGTCCGTCTCGCCAAGCCCATGAGCTGGGACGGCGACGAGGTCTCGATGATCTTCCAGATTGCTGTGCCCATGGCCGACGCCGGGGAGCGCCACCTCCAGATCCTCGCGTCGGTCTCCCGTCACCTCATCCACGAGGACTTCAGGGAAAGGCTCGCCTCCGTCAAGACCCCCGAGGAGGTGATCGCCCTGATGGCGGAGTAGCAAGAGCGTTCCGACAGTACCAACCCACCAAGAGAAGGGAAGCTCCCGATGGCTCAGGGACCTTCGAAGTTCGCTAAGATGCAGCAGCACCTCATGAACGGCGTCTCGCACATGATTCCCGTCGTCGTTGCCGGCGGCATCCTGTACGCGGTCGCGACCATGCTCTCCATGAACAGCGTCACCACCTCGGGCGCCGTCGAGGCGAGCAACATCGTTGTTGACGTCTTCAGCCAGATCGGCGGCGTCGGCCTGGGGCTCATGGTCCCGGTCCTCTCCGCCTACATCGCCGCCTCCTTCGCCGACCGTCCCGGCATCGCCCCGGGCCTCATCTGCGGCCAGCTCGCCGTCAACGTGGGCGCCGGCTTCATCGGCGGCATCATCTCGGGCATCCTCTGCGGCATCCTCGCGGACAAGCTCAGGAAGATCAACCTCCCGGACTCCATGCAGTCCCTCAAGTCGATCATCATCGTCCCGCTCGTCACGTCCCTCGTGGTCGGCGCCATCATGATCTGCGTGGTCGGCACGCCCTGCGCGTGGCTGCTCTCCACCCTCACCGACTGGCTCACGAGCATGAGCGGCGCGGGCTCCATCCTGGTGGGCGCCATCTGCGGCGCCATGATCGCCCTCGACCTCGGCGGCCCCATCAACAAGGTCGCCTACTCCACGGGCGTCGCCATCGTGGGCACCGAGGTCCTCGCCGGCCAGAACTGCACCTTCTTCGGCCCCATCGCGCTCGCCATCTGCGTGCCCCCGATCGCCCTGGGCATCGAGACCTTCGTCTTCAAGAGCAAGTTCTCCTCCGTCGAGCGCGACGCCGGCATCGGCGCCATCATCATGGGTGCCTGCGGCATCACCGAGGGCGCCATCTCCTACACCACCACCGACCCCGGCCACCTCATCCCGATCAACGTCATCTCCTGCGCCATCGCGGGTGGCGTCGCCGGTGCCCTCGGCACCTACTGCAACGCTGGCTGGGGCGGCCTCGTGGTCCTTCCGGTGACCTCGATCCTCACCTACCTGCTCTCGCTCGCCGTCGGCCTCGCCGTCCACATGGCCCTCGTGTTCTTCTTCAAGAAGGACTACGTCGAGGAGGCTGCCATCGAGGAAGAGGACGACATCGACATCGTCATCGAGATGTAGTTCTTCTCGCCATCCACACACGCTGCGGGGCGCTTCTCCGAGCCCCCCTCAAGAGAGGATTAGACCCATGAAGATTCTTGCCGTCACCGCCTGCCCGTCCGGCGTCGCCCACACCTACATGGCCGCCGAGGCCCTCCAGAAGGCCTGCGAGGAGGCCGGCATCGAGTGCAAGGTCGAGACCCAGGGCTCCATCGGCGTCGAGAACGTCATCACGAGCGACGACCTCAAGGGCGCTACGGCCGTGGTGCTCACCACCGACATGCCCATCAAGAACGAGGAGCGCTTCGAGGGCCTTCCCAAGGTCAGGCTCCAGGCGGGTGCGGTCATCAAGTCCGCCCATGCCATCGTGAAGAAGATCCAGAGCCAGCTGGGCTAGACGGCTCGGCTGCCGCGGGACCGTTCCCGCGGCGCGCCGACGGGCCCCGTGACGCGCGGGGGGACGTGCCACGGGGCCCGCTGGCGCACCAGACGCAGGGGCTAGGGAGATCGTGAGGAGGAGGGTCTCATGCTCACCAGGAGGACGCAGGCAATCAAGGACTCGCTCTTTGCCGAGAGGCGGCAGGTCTCTCTCGAGCGGGCCACGCTCTACATGGAGAGCTATCGCCAGACGGAGGGGGAGGCGCCGATCATCCGCCGCGCGAAGGCGCTGCGCCACCTGCTCGAGAACCACGAGATCGTGCTCGACGACCACGACCTTCTCGTGGGCAACAGGAGCGCCAAGCCCAGGGCCGGCGTCCTCTCGCCCGAGATGAGCCCCTACTGGATCCTCGACGAGCTCGACGACTTCTCCACGCGCCCCCAGGACACCTTCGAGATGGCCGAGAAGGACAAGGCATACTATCGCGAGGTGCTCTACCCGTTCTGGGCGGGTCGAAGCCTCAACGACTGGTACCGCGCCCACGTGGGCGATGACGTCCTGGAGGCGCAGGAGACCAAGATCTTTGCCGTGGCGCAGACCGACAAGGGCCAGGGGCACATCATCTGCGACTTTCCCATGGTCCTCACGCGCGGTCTGGGCGACATCCTCGAGGAGGTCTCTGCGCTGGAGGGCTCCCACCCCGACAACGACTTCTACGCGGCGTCGAGGATCTGCGTGGAGGCGTCAATTGCGTACGTGCGGCGCTACGAGCGCGTCGTGAGGGAGGCCATGGCGGACCCCGCCACCTCTCCTGCGCGCGCGGGGGAGCTCGGGCGCATGGCCGAGGTCCTCGCGCACGTGGCCACCGAGCCCGCCCGCGACCTCTATGACGCGCTCCAGCTCGTGTGGCTCATCGAGCTGATCCTCCAGCACGAGTCCAACGCGAGCTCCTTCTCGCTCGGCCGCGCCGACCAGTACCTGCTGCCGTACTATCGCGCCACGCGCTCGGAGCTGCTCGGGCGGGGCCTCTCCCAGGACGAGGCGGACGCCCGGATCCGCGAGCTCATCCAGTGCTTCTACCTCAAGACCAACACGCTCGTGGCGATTCGCTCGACGGAGTCGGCGAGCTTCTTCGCCGGGTTCCCCATAGGCTTCAACCTCGTGGTGGGCGGCGTGGACGAGACGGGGCATGACTGCTCAAACGAGCTTTCCGAGCTGCTCCTCGACGTCCAGAGGGACACCCGCCTCCCGCAGCCCAACCTCTCCCTGAGACTGCACGCCAACACGCCGACGCCCCTTCTCAGAAAGGCCGCCGAGGTGATACGCCTGGGCGACGGCGTCCCCCAGGTCTTCAACGACGAGGCCAACGTCACCGCCTTCGTGAACCGCGGGGTCTCTCTCGAGGACGCGCGCGACTACGCCGTTGTAGGCTGCGTGGAGCTCTCCATCCCGGGCAGGATGTACGGGCTGCACGACATCAGCATGTTCAACATGATGAAGTGCTTCGAGGTCACGCTCCAGGAGCACCCCGAGGGTTTCGAGACCTACGAGGCGCTTGAGGCCGCGGTCATGGGGACGATCGACCGCTACGTGGAGCTCATGGTGCGCGGCTGCAACGTCTGCGACGAGGCGCACCGCGAGACCTCGCCCACCCCCATGCTCTCCACCCTCGTGCGGGACTCCCTGGAGCGCGGGCGCGACATCACGGCCGGCGGCGCCCGCTACAACCCCTCGGGCGTCCAGGGCGTGGGCACCGCCAACCTGGCCGACTCCCTCGAGGTGATGCGCAAGGTGATCTTCGAGGAGCGGAGCATGACCTACGAGGAGATGCTCGCGCTCCTGGCGCGCAACTGGCAGGGGGAGGGGGACGAGGCGGTGCGCCAGCGCTTCGTCAACCGCTACCCCAAGTACGGCAACGACGTCGACGAGGTAGACCTCATAGGCGCCCGCTTCCTCTCGCACTACGACCACGAGGTGGTGAAGTACGCCAACCCGCGCGGGGGCCTCTTCCAGCCGGGGAGCTACACCGTCTCCGCCCACGTGCCGCTCGGCGCCGTGGTGGGCGCGTCCCCGGACGGGCGGTTCGCTGGCGAGCAGCTCGCCGACGGCGGCCTCTCGCCCATGGTGGGGCGCGACAAGAACGGTCCCACCGCGAGCCTGCGCTCCGTGTCCAAGCTCGACAACGCGCTCAACTCCAACGGGAGCCTGCTCAACGTGAAGTTCTCCCCGTCCACGCTCGCGGGCGAGCACGGCATCGAGAAGCTCGTCGCCTACCTCAGGTCCTTCTCGCGCCTCAAGCTGCAGCACATCCAGTTCAACGTCGTGGACCGGGCGACCCTCATAGACGCCCAGGAGCACCCCGAGAAGCACCAGGACCTCGTGGTTCGCGTGGCGGGCTACTCCGCCATGTTCGTCGAGCTCTCCCGCGCGATCCAGGACGACATCATCAACCGCACCGAGCACGAGCTGTGACGAGGCGGGCGCCTCGCCCGGGCCCCGGGCGCCGGGTACGCATAGACAGGCAGGACATGGTGGGGCATGCGCCCCGAAGGAGGAGAAGAACATGGAGCTGATTCTCGACACCGCAAACCTCGACGCCATCAGGGAGCTCGACTCGCTGCTCAACGTCACGGGAGTCACCACCAACCCGAGCATCATCGCCAAGAGCGGCATGTCGCCCGAGGAGGTCATCGACGGGCTCGTGGGGTGCCTCCGGCCCGACCAGAAGATCTTCATCCAGACGGTGAGGACCGACTTCGAGGGCATGATGGAGGAGGCGCGCTACATCTGCGGCCTTCGCCCCGAGAACATGTACGTCAAGATTCCGGTCACCCACAACGGCCTGCGCGCGATCAAGGCCGCCAAGGAGGAGGGGCTCGGCGTGCTCGCCACGGCCATCTACAGCGCCGACGAGGCGTTTCTCGCCGCGATGAACGGGGCCGACTACCTCGCCCCCTACGTCAACCGCATGAGCAACTACGGCGACGGCGTGGCCATGGTGACCGAGCTCATACAGATGCTCGCCGTCCAGGGCCTCCCGGCCAAGGTCATCGCCGCTTCGTTCAAGAACTCCTGGCAGGTCCACGAGCTCATCAGGGCCGGGATCCAGGCGGTCACGGCGCCGCCCGAGGTGGTCTACTCGATGATCGGCCACCCCGGAACGGAGATCGCGGTGAGCGAGTTCACGAGGGACTGGGACGCGGCCTTCGGGAGGAAGACGCTGCGCTAGGCGGACGTGGTGCCGGACGCTGGGGCGGCCGCGGCTGGGGTGCCGCGGCCGCCCCTTTGTCAGCTTCTGGACCTGAGCGGACCGTCGGCAGGCCGTAAGGCCCGCGAGCTAGACGAGGGCCACGTTGGCCCTTCTCAGCACGCGCCTCACCTCGGGGGAGGGGGACACGGTGACGGCCGCGTCAAAGTCGTCGAGCTTGGCATAGGCGTAGGAGCCCTTCGCACCGAACTTGTGCGAGTCCGCCATGAGGTAGCTCCGCTCGGAGTTCTTGATGGCCAGGGCCTTCACGAGGCCGTCCTCGAGCTCGAAGGTGAGGGCGCTTCCCGTCTCCATGTCCACGCCCAGGACCCCTATGAACGCGCGGTCGAAGTGGATGGGCTCCAGGAAGTTCATCGTGAACGCCCCCAGGAAGGCGTTCTGGTCTATGTTGATGGTCCCGCCCGTGCCCACGGTCATGATGCCGTCGTTGGTCCCCAGGACCTGCAGGATGTCGATCATGTTGGAGACTACGGTGATCTTGCGGCGGCTCTCGGCCATGAGCTGCGCGAGCGCGAGGTTGGTGGTGGAGGTGTCGAGGAAGATGACCTCGCCGTCCTCTATCAGGGAAATGGCCTTCTCGGCAATCTGGCGCTTCTCGTCCGCGTGCTCGGTCACGCGCTTCCTGATGTTGCGCTCCTGCTTGGTGTCCACGCTCATGGCGCCGCCGTAGACGCGCCTCACGAGCCCCTGGTCGGAGAGGGACTTGAGGTCCTTCCTGATGCAGTCCTCGGTGACGTCGAAGCGCTCGGCGAGCGCGGTGACGGTCACGCGCCCCTCGGCGTTGACCAGGCTGACGATCTTGTCCTGACGCTCCCTCAGAAACACGGTCCCTCCCTACGCGGCCCCTGCCTGCGTCGCATGCTGATTGGTAGGATAGCAGTTCTTGCCGGGGTTACGGACAGGCGGGGGCGGACCTCGGGGCGCGCCACGCGTAGGTTCGGATTTCGGGAGCCCCTAATCGAAATCCCGACCTACGCATGCTATTTTTCGAATTATCGAACGCGTAGCTCCGGAATCATCTCCAGATTGCGAAGAATCCCGACTTGCGCGTGGTCGGGGGGACGCGTAAGTCGGGATTCTCGGAATCGGGGTCTGCGCGTGGTCCGCGAATCGGGGTCTGCGCGTGGTCCGCGGGCCCGGGGACGGCTAGAGGTCGAGCTCCATCAGACGGGCTATGGCCACGATGTAGATCTTGAGCGCCTGTCGCAGGGACTCCTCGGAGATGGCCTCGTCGGGCCCGTGCTCGGTGCCCGCCCAGGAGGGGCGCTCCTCGCCGGGGAGGTTGGGGCCAAAGGCGCAGGCGCGCCTGAAGTGGCGTGCGTAGGTGCCGCCTCCGATGGTGAAGGCGTGCGCCTCCTCGCCTGAGTACTCGGCGTAGGTGGAGAGGAGCGCCTGAATCTCAGGGCTGTCCGGGCTCACGTAGAAGGGGGCGTCGCTCGAGGTCTGCTCGAAGGAGCAGCCGTGCTCGGCGCCGAGCGCGGTCAGGCGCTCGGTGATGGCGGCGTCCGAGGTGGTGGTGGGGTAGCGGGAGTCCACGGTCTGGACGAAGCGGCCGTCCTGCGTGCGCACCGTTCCGGCGACGCAGGTGAGGTCGCCGAACTTGTCGTCCGCGGCAGCGACGCCGGAGGCGCGGCCGTAGGCGTCCTCCGTGAGGGTGACGAGAAGGTCGAGGAACTCGCGCTCGCTCGCGCCGGCGAGGTCGTGGGCCAGCAGGTAGCGTGCGAGGACGCCGATGGCGTTGACGGTTCCGGCGGGCATGGAGGCGTGGCCGCCGATGCCGGTGGCCGTGACGCGCGCGAGGCCCTCGCCTGCGGGCTCCACGGAGACGCGTTCGGCGGCGGGCAGCGACGCCGCGTCCGCGCGCACGACCGCCGTGGCCTGACCGGGGATGGCGTTGGGCACCGTGCCGCCGTCGAGCTCTACGACCTTCTCGCCAGCCACCTGGCCGGAGGTGAAGCGTCCCTGGTAGAGGCCCTTCTCGCCGCAGATGAGCGGGAAGTCGGCGTCGGGGGAGAAGCAGAAGAGCGGCTCGGGGTAGCGCTCGAGGTAGTACGGCACGTCGCCCATGCCCGTCTCCTCGTTGTTGCCGATGATGCAGCGCAGGGTGTAGGGGAGGGTCTCGCCTGCGGCGGCGCGGCGCGCGAAGAAGCTCGCGGCATAGAGCGAGAGCACGAAGGGCCCCTTGTCGTCCTGGACGCCGCGTCCGATGAGGTAGCCGTCCTTGCGGGTGACCTCGAGGGCCGGGAAGGTCCAGCCCAGGCCCAGGGGAACGATGTCCGTGTGGGCAATGGTGGCGAGGTAGCGCTCCGGCCCGGAGGCGCCGGGCACGTCCGCAAAGCCCAGGTAGCCGTCCACGTCCGTCACGTCGAGGCCGAGGCGTCCCGCCATCTGCTCGGCCTCGGCGAGCGCGGCGTTGGCGGCGGGGCCCCACGGCTTTCCGGGCTCGGCGGCGGAGAGGTCCTCCACGGACTCGTGGCGAACGAGGCGGTCGATGTCCGCCACGACGTCCTCCCAGACCTCGTCGACGTAGGCGTCCACCTGCTGCTTGAACTGCTCGTCCACCATATGCCCTCCTCGGGGTCGTGCGCCGCCGGGCGCGGGGTTCTTCTCGCGTCCATATTAGCGCGGCGAGGTCAGGTCTCGCACGCGGGCCGTTGGCGAGGCCGAGGCCCCGCCAACACAGCGCTCATTGCCCGCCGGCTCTGTGCGTCGGCAGGGGCGCTTGGGGAAGCTCAGACGGTGAGCGTTGTGTCACGCGGCGCGCTACGCCTCCGCGGCGGCGCGCCGGCCCAGCTCGACGCAGCCGAGCACGCCCTGGTTGTCGTTCAGGCTGGGCGGCACGATGTAGGAGTCGACGTCCTCGAGCTCGGGCGCGGTGATGTAGCCGCCGAGCGAGCGGAGGGTCTTCTCGCGCACGAGCGGGAAGAGCTGCTCCTGGTGCATGACGCCACCGCCGAGGATGATGCGGCGCGGCGAGTAGCAGAGCACCAGGTTGTGGCACATCTGCGCGAGGTAGCTCGCCTCGAGCTCCCAGACCTCCGGGCGGTCGGCGAGCTCCGTGCCCTTGGCGCCCCAGCGACGCTCGATGGAGGGTCCGGCAGCGAGGCCCTCGAGGCAGGAGTCGTGGCTCGGGCAGACGCAGGGGCCCTCGTCCCCGGGGACGCGGGTGAGCAGCATGTGGCCCGCCTCGGGGTGGAGCATGCCGTGCAGGAGGTGCCCGCCGCACATGACGCCCGCGCCCACGCCGGTGCCGATGGTCACGTAGACCAGGTCCTCGATGCCGCGCGAGTCTCCGAACGTGGCCTCTCCCAGGCACGCCACGTTGACGTCCGTGTCGTACCCCACCGGCACGCCCAGCGCGTCCGCGAAGGCGGCCCGCAGGGCGAAGCCTCGCCAGGGGAGCTTGGGCGTCTCGAGGATGGTGCCGAAGGCGGGGCTTGCCGGGTCCACGCAGGTGGGCCCGAAGGCGCCGATGCCCAGGGCGTCGATGCCGCGCTCCGAGAACCAGCCCGTGAGGGCGGGGACGGACTCCTCCGGCGTGGTGGTGGGGAAGGACTCCCGGTCCAGAATCTCGCCCTTCTCGGTGGCGACGGCGCAGACCATCTTGGTCCCTCCGGCCTCGAGTGCCCCTATGCGCATGGCTGCCTCCCTTGTCTCGGGGCCCGGCCTCCCGATGCCCGACCGATTGTAGGGAGTATTGTACGACCGGCTCGGGCGCTCCGCGATCACCATGTTTCTCCGGACAAACGCTTTTAAACCACTTTGGAGATGGGGGTCACGCCGCGGCGCGCCTCCTCTCCCAGTAGCCCATGTCGTAG
>CALUJT010000027.1 GCA_944321005.1 uncultured Atopobiaceae bacterium
GTGAACGGGAAGAAGTGCGGGCGGTAGCGCGTGGCGCGGTCCTTGCCAAAGATCTCGCGCGTGAAGTAGTCGAGCGTGCCCTTGAGGTCGCCGAAGGTGATGCCCTCGTCAACGACGAGACCCTCCACCTGCGTGAACTGCGGCAGGTGGTTTGCGTCGGCCGTATCCGGGCGGAAGACGGTGCCCGGGCAGATCATGTAGATGGGCGGCTTCTTGTTCTCCATCACGTGCACCTGGACGCCGGAGGTCTGGGTGCGCAGCAGGATGTCGGACTCGCCCTGGACGTTGGTCTCGCCGGGGTGCGCCACGGAGCCGGGCGCGTTGTCCACCACGTAGAAGGTGTCCTTGGCCGAGCGGCTGGGGTGGTCCTCCGGCGCGTTGAGCGCGGTGAAGTTGTACCAGGTGGTCTCGACGTAGGGGCCGTCCTCGACGGTGTAGCCCAGGCCGCAGAAGATGTCCTCGATCTCCTCGCGAATCTGGCTGATGAGGTGCTGGGTGCCCTGGGAGAGTCGACGGCCCGGCAGCGTCACGTCGCAGGCGTCCGCGGCCATGCGGCGCTCCATGAGCTCATGGCCGAGCTCCTCCTTGCGGGCCTTGAGCGCGGCCTCCACGTTGCCGCGCACGGTGTTGGCGAGCTTGCCCATGGCCGGGCGCTCCTCGGGGGAGACCTTGCCCATGGAGCGCATGATCTGGGTGAGCGAGCCCTTCTTGCCGAGCACGCTCACGCGAAGCGCCTCGAGTGCCTCCATGCTCTCGGCCGCTGCCAGCCCCTCGGTTACCTGTGCCTCAATGGCCTTGAGGTCATCGGACATTGCCATTGCGTCTTCCCTTCTCGGGCACGGGGCCCTTCTCGATAAAAAACCGCCCTCGAGCGGCTCTTGCTGCTGCCCAAGGACGGATAGTCTCCGCGGTACCACCTCGGTTGGCGCGACGGGTTGTCTCCCCCGCGCGCCCGCTCTTCTTGCCCCGTGCCGTGGGGCACCCGGCTTCCCTACTCAACTTGACAAGGGGACAGTCCCTTTGTCAAGTCGTTCAGGTCGCGGCTGGTGGAGTGAACTCCGGGCCTCTGCCTTGGAGGGGGCTCTCAGCCGGTGACCCCCATCTCTTGTCCGCTGGCAACGCGACGCCCAGACCTCTCCGTCATCGCCTAGCGCCTCATGGTAGCACAGTTACGGGGCGATTTGACAGGCTGGCAGAATACCCAGAACGCCCATCTCGCCCCCATCTTGCCCTGATGGGCGGGAACGACGGGACATGCGACGACGATTCCAAAATTGTAGGCAGTTTTTTCGAAGGGGCCCCAGTACGGGTGGTTTGGGGACAAAGAAACACGAGGTAGACGAGTTGGCGGTTTTCCCGTACTCAAGGTGCCCTCAAAAAACTGCCTACAATTTGAGAGTCCCGGGGAAATCCTGCGCTAACGGGTGCTCTCGGTCACGCGCAGCGCGTCGAGCCACGCGACGTAGGTGTTGGGGAAGTGGCTCGCCAGGAGGCGTGCGACGTCAACCTCGGCGCAGGCGCCCACCAGCTCCAAGAGCCCCGCCGGCGAGACGAGCTCGTCAAAGCTCGAGACGCGCTCGCCGATGCGCGAGGCAAAGCGATCCACGACCGCACGGTCACCCGGCCCCGCCGGGCACTCCGTCCCCATGGAATTAAGGTAGGACTCCCGCATCGCGCCCTCGAGAGCCGCGAAGGACGCGTCGCCCTCGCCCGGAAGCCACACGTCGCGCCCGTAGCGCTCGTAGCCCCAGCTGGAGAGCGGCAGGCGCGGCACCAGGTCGGACGGGTTGAGCACGTTGAAGATGTTGTCGTAGGCGGAGGCGCGCGCGTCTGCGGAGGAGGTGCAGTTGGGCGCGGCAAAGGTATAGGCGCGCACGTCCTCGGCCGTGGCAAGCGCGCCCACCGTGTCCACGTAGCTCGCGAGCAGGTTGGCGACGGCACCGCCACGGCTGTGCCCGCAGAAGAGGTAGGCGCGCTCGACGCCCGGCTCGAGCGCCGCCGCCCGCTCCTCGAGGTCCGCCACGATCTCCTGGGCGGCGAGCGTGAACCCCAGGTGGTCGGAATCACCCCCGGCGTCCTCGGCGCTCTCTATCTTGATGTTCGAGAGCCACTCGGAGCCATACGATCCGCGCACCGCCACGACGCAGAGCTCCTTCTCGGCACCCGTCTCGGACGAGCGGACGCGCTTGGTGGCCAGCGTGTAGGCCACGACGTCCGTCCCGTCCAGCACGCCCAGCACCTCGTCGAGCACCTCGCTTCGATAGCGGTAGGACGCGGTGCACACCTCGTCGAAGCCCAGCGCCGCAAAGGCATGCTCGGCATACGCCGGTGAGTCAGATCCCTGCTGGTAATAGGAGCTCTCCGCGTTTGCCACGGCGGAGAGCACCGCGCACGTGTGGGCGAGCTCGGAGTTGTAGGTGGTGGCGTCCTGGAAGAACCAGTCGTCGTCCCAGGCGACCTCCGAGGCCACGCGATGCCCCTCTGCCGAGAAGAGCGCCGCGTACTCCAGCTCCACCGTGAAGGCGCCGGTGCGGCGCTCGGGCTCGACGGCGGGGGCCGTCACGGCGTTCGTGCCTGTGACGCGCTCGAGCCGGCGCGCGTGCATCACGGCCGCGCCCGCGAGCGTGGCGCCGTCGAGCAGCGCCACGACCACGAGAAGCGCCAGCAGGAGGTTGCGCCTCCTGCGCCGCCCGGGTCTGTCACGACGTAGCCGCATCCCCACCTCCTGTCCCGTTTCTGAAATGATACCCGGGAAGGGGTCGCGGCGGACGCACGGCGCGCAACGTGACGAAAGCGTTAGGCGCGCGCTCCCGCGAAGTTAGGCAGACGCTCCCGCGAGACTACGCCAGCGCGAACTTCCAGATGTTGTACGCGTTGATGAGGATGATGAGCACCATGAGGCCCATGAAGAGCTTGTCCACGGTCTTGTCGTCAATCTTGGAGTTGACCTTGCGCCCCACGATGCCGCCCAGGATGCCGCAGACCACCATCGCGGCCAGGAGCATCAGGTCGACGCCCACGTAGCCGCCGGTGACGATGGAGCTCGCGGTGCTCGT
The DNA here is from genome assembly GCA_944321005.1 of uncultured Atopobiaceae bacterium. Lineage (GTDB taxonomy): Bacteria > Actinomycetota > Coriobacteriia > Coriobacteriales > Atopobiaceae > Thermophilibacter. Next base: position 3,057 of record CALUJT010000027.1, read on the forward strand.
TGCCTGCGAGAACAGGATGATGTAGAGCGAGCTCGACGCCGCGCGCTTGGTGGCCATGGTGAAGAAGTAGAAGAGCACCACCAGGTTGATGGGGCCGCCGCCGATGCCCAGGAACGAGGAGCAGACGCCCAGCGCAAAGCCGATGGCCAGGCACGCCGCCATGGACGTGACGTTGAGCGTGGGGATCTTCTCCTTGTAGATGGTGTAGACGAGCGTGCCCAGGGTGATGAGCAGAAGGAGCCCCGCCTGGACCGCGCCGGCGGTGTTGGGGTCGGGGAAGAGCCCGGCCACGACGGAGAAGAGCTCCTTGCCGGCGAGCCCGCCCACCGCCGCGCCGATGGCGAGCGGGGTGTCGGTCTTGGGATCTATGGTGGAGGTCCCGGAGAGCTTGGCCTTGAGGACGGAGTAGAGCGTCATCGAGAGGACGGTGCAGCCCGAGAGGAAGTTGATCGTGGCCACGTCCGCCACGCCCGTGGCGTCGAGCACCGGCTTGATGATGATGCCGCCACCGATGCCGCAGATGGCGCCCACGGTGCAGGCGAAGAAGCTGACGAGAAGAACGAGCGCTTGCATGGGTGACGACCTTTCTTCCTTCCCGGGAGGGGCCCGGGCGCCCAGCCTGAGACCTAGCCCCTGTCCTCGCCGCCCCCGGCACCGGGCCCGAGGGAGGACTCGATGACGCCCTGGGCGCGCTCGAGGTACTCGTTCGCGAGGCGGGCGTCCCCCTTGTTCTCGTACTGAACCGAGAGCAGGTAGAGCAGCTTGGTCTGGTCGGCGGAACCCGCCCTGCGGAGCTCCGCCTCCATCTCCTCGATGTAGGCGGAGCTCTTCTCGGCAAAGATCGCGTAGGTGCGCTCGCACTCGGCGAGCTGCTCGGGAGCAGCCTTCTGGCGCAGCTCCTTGAGAAGCTCCCCGGCGCGGACGTAGTCCTGCTGCTCGACGAAGAAGTTGAACGCGCGCAGGAGAAGGACCAGGCGCTGCTCGTCATTCGTTGAGAGGCCGAGCATCTCGTCGATGATGCGCCGCGACTCCTCGTCGTCCTGAAGGCACATCTGCGCGTTGAGGCGCATGTAGAGCAGGTTGTAGCGCGGATAGATGAGGCGCACCAGCGGGCCGTCGAGAAGGCGCAGGCACCCCTCGAAGTCACCCCGCTCGAAGAGCTTCTCGTAGCGCGAGAAGACCAGGCGCTTCTGGACCTCCGTGTAGACGAGCGAGATGACGCAGAGCGCCACCAGGATGATGCCTATCAGCTGCCAGTCCATGCGTTCCTCTCTTCCGGGCGGCGCGCCCCGCCCGTGCCTTGGCTACGCCTGCTCGAGCACGATCCTGGGCCTCCGGCCCACGACGAGCTCGCCGTCGCGCACGTAGCCCTCCTCGCGGTCGCGAAGCTCCTCTACGAGTATGGCACGGAGCTCGGCCACGCGCTCGGCACAGGCCGGGTCGTGGGCGAGGTCGTGCTCCTCGCGCGGGTCAGCGTCGAGGTCGAAGTAGCGCTCGACGCCGGTCTGCGTGAACCAGACGTACTTGTCGTGCTCCGTGACGATGTACTGGTTCGCCTGCTCGTGGCTGCCGGAGTGCTCGCCGTGGAGGTACGCGCGGTCGAGGCTCTTCTCGCCCGTGATCTCGCCCTTGAGCGAGGAGCCGTCCACGCCCTCCGGAACGGGCACGCCCACGAGGTCGAGCAGCGTGGGCATGACGTCCATGAGGTCCACCACGGCCTCGGAGCGGCGCGGGGCGGGCCTGCCGCCCGGCAGAACCTTGGAGCCCACGCGCACGATGAAGGGCACGTGCGTGCTGCCCTCGTAGGGCAGGACCTTGCGGAAGGAGCTGTGGTCGAAGAGCATCTCGCCGTGGTCCGCCGTGAAGAGCACGACGGTGTTCTCGTACGTCTCGTCGTTCTCCAGCGAGGTGACGAGGCGGCCGATCTGGTGGTCGATGTGCGTGATGCAGCCGTAGTAGCCCGCCATGGCCTCGTGGCGCAGGGTCGCGTCGCGGCAGCCGTGCGGGCTGTCGAGGATCATGCCGTCGCGCTCGGTGGCCTCCTCGTCGTCCCAGTCGCCGCGGGCGGGCTCGCGCAGCTCGCGGTCGAGGTAGGGCTGGTAGTAGGCGGCCGGGGCGTCAAAGGGCGGGTGAGGGCGCACGAAGCTTGCCATGAGGAAGAACGGGCGCGTGCGGTCGCGCGTCTCGAGGAAGCGAATGGACTCGTCCACGACCCAGTTGGTGGGGTGCAGGCGCTCCTCGTAGACCCACGGGCGGGCGATCCAGGAGTTGTTCTCCACGCCCGTGCCGTTGACGTCCGCCCCCGGCCCCAGCTCGGAGCGCAGGAAGCGCAGGTAGTCGTCAGAGACGTCCTGGTGCATCCAGTGCGGCTTGTTGGCCTTGCGATAGTGGCCGATGTAGCCGTCGTGCAGGCGGTAGTGCTGGAAGCCGCAGCCCAGGCGCGGCGGGTGCACGTGCATCTTGCCCACCATGGCCGTCTGGTAGCCGGCGGCGGAGAACTCCTCCGCCATCATGTGGTCGTAGTTCCAGGGGATGCCGTCCTGATAGCCCACCCGGCCCGTCGAGCGCGGGGCCTTGCCGGTGAGCAGCGAGGCGCGCGCGGGGATGCAGCTCGGACAGGCCGAGTAGCCGTTCTCGAAGAACGTGCCCTGCGCCGCCATCGTGTCGAGGTAGGGCGTCTTGACGTCCGGGTGCCCGGCCATGCCGAGGCAGTCCCCCCTGAACTGGTCGCAGACAATGAGGACCACGTTGGGACGGCTGCTCTCCAGCTGGCCGTCTGCGGTGCCTGCCATGATTCCTCCCGTTCACCTGCAAGAAGGGGACGGGTCCCTCCTGCAGCTAGCTCCTATGAAAAGGGAGCCCGTCCCCCTCTTGCCTATCGGCCGCGGCTCACGAGCATGCGGGCCACCCGCGCGAGCGGCTCGTAGGCGTGCTCGAGAAACGCGCGGTAGCCGCAGTACTCGTCGTCGTAGTACGACGCGTTCAGCCGCTTGCAGTTGCGGTGGCAGATGCCCTCGAAGGGGCAGTCCGCGCACGCCGCGCAGGGCCTCCTGGGCTCCGCGAGGAAGGTGCGCATCGCCTCGCACGACGCCATGTCCTCGAGCGAGTCCTCGCGCACGTTGCCGCAGAGGTACTCGTCGAGCGCGTAGAAGTCGCACGGGTAGACGTCCCCGTTGCTCTCAACCACGAACTGCGGGGCGCAGCGGCCGAGCATCCCGCAGGCCTGGGGGTACTGCCCCAGGGAGAGCTGCATGACGTTGTCAAAGAGCCCCACCGAGATGACGTGCCCGGCCTGTGCCTCGCGCAGCCACAGGTCGAAGAACGTGCGATAGAACGAGAAGAACGCGCGGGGCGTGAGCGCATACTCCGCGCCCTCGCCGTCAAAGCCGGCGAGGCACGGGATGAGCTGCACGTAGTCGATCTTCTCGCGCTGGTAGAACTTGAAGACCCTCTGGGGGTGCCGGGCGAGCTGCGCGGAGAGCACCGTGAGGACGTTGAAGTCCACGCCGGCCTCGCGCAGCATGCGCACGGACTCCATCACGCGGGCGTGCGTGGGGCCAAGGGCGATGTCCCTGCGCAGGCCGTCGTGCAGCTCGCGGTAGGCGTCCACGGAGACCCCCACGAGAAACGCGTGCTCGCGGAAGAACTCGGCCCACTCGGACGTGAGCGTGTGTGCGTTGGTCTGGAGCGCGTAGCTCACGGTCTGGTTGGTGCGCCGCTCGTCCACGTAGCCCGTGAAGTCTCGGAAGAAGTCCAGGCCCGCGAGCGTGGGCTCCCCGCCCTGGAAGGCAAAGGTCACCTGCGCGTCGTCCCCCAGGGCGAGCGCCCTGTCCACGAGCGCGCGGGCGGTCTCCCCGCTCATCCGCTCCCTCACCGCGTGCGCGCGGCGGTCCGCGACGTCGCGGTAGAAGCAGTACGAGCACCGCATGTCGCATGCGCTCGACGCTGGCTTTATGAGGAAGCTGATGTACTTCATGGCAGGTCTCCCCAACGAGGCGAACGTTCATTCGAGCATACCCTCCCGGCGCGCCCGACGGCGCGGCCCGGGCCCTCCGCGGAAAATCGCCAGCTGGAGATCCGGGGAGAGGGACCCAGCTGACGGGTTTCCGCGGAGGACGTGCGGCGGGGCCTCGCGGCCCGCGGAGGGGCGGCGCCCCGGCCTCGCTAGGAGAGGCCGAGCCGCTCGAACTGCTCGGCGGGAGCCGCGTGCTCGACGAGGCCGCGCTTGAGGAGCTCGATCATGCGCTCCTCGGCCTTTCCGTCCACGCCCACGAGGTTGTGCTCCTGCGCGTAGTCCGTCGAGAGGTCGAAGAGCAGCGAGTCGTGGACCTCCTCGAGGCAGTCCTCGCGCTGGTCGATGTTGGCCGGCTTCCTGCACGGGAACTTGTAGACGGGGTAGTCCGTCCAGGAGAGGAAGCGGCCCATCTCGATCTGGTCCACGCAGTCGGTGCCCATCTTCTTGCGGATGGTGTGCGGGATCGCCGCGTACTCGTAGCAGGGCTGGTTGCCCGGCACGGGGGCGCGGAAGTAGGTGTAGCGCCCGTCCGTCACGTTGACGGTCATGGCGTGCACGCCGTAGAGCCCGTACTCGCGGGTGGGCGCCTCGGCGTCCGTGGCGAGCGGCATGAGCGAGGTGCCCATGACGGTGTCCGGCACGGGGCAGCCGTGCGCCTCGAGGACGGTGGGCATGATGTCGATGGCCTGCGTGAGCTGGTGCGCCCGCTCGCCCGCGCGCTCGCCGCCCGGGAACTTCACGATGAGCGGCAGGTGGGCCATCTCGTTGTACATGTGCATGTAGTTCTTGCCGAGGTAGTCGCGGCTCCCGAGGAAGTAGCCATGGTCCGTGGTCACGATGATCGTCGTGCCCTCGTACATGTTCTTCTCCTTGAGCTTGTCGATCAGCGTGCCGAACCAGTGGTCGGTCATGGTGACGAGCGCCTTGTAGCGGCGCTGCACGTAGTCGACGGCGCTCTGGGGGATGTCCGTGTCGGAGACGCGCTTGTAGGGCGGAATCTCGAAGTACTCGCGGTCCAGGCCCTCGTTGCCGCCGTACTCGTCCATGTACCTGTCCGGCACGTCGAAGGGCTCGTGCGGGTCGAAGGCCTCGACCATGAGGAAGAAGTCGTCGTCCCCGGCGTTCTGGTCCACGAAGTCGCAGGCGGCGCGGAACGTGCGGGGCGAGGGCATGTCCTCCTCGTTGGGCCAGGTGGCGCGGTTCTTCTGGTACTGCTCGCGCACGCGGCCGTAGAAGGTCTCGGGCATGTTGTCCGGCTCGTCGATGCGGCTGATCCAGGGGTCGCCCTCCTGGCCGCGGAAGTACTCGAAGGTGTTGAAGAGCTGGAGATAGCCCTCGCCGCCCGTGCGCTCGTAGTGGCAGTGGTCGGTCTTGATGCAGGTGTAGACGCCGCCGGCGCGCAGCGTGTCCACGAGCGTCACGTCGAAGGGCTCGACGGGGCCCCAGGGGCGCTCGAGGAAGTTGTAGCGGCCGCACATGATGTCGCGGCGGGCGGGCATGCACGGCGCCGAGCCGATCCAGTGGTTGTCAAAGACGACGGAGTCCTGCGCGAAGGCCTCGAGGTTGGGCGTGCGCGCGCTCCTCTCGGGGCAGTAGCACGAGAGGGCGTCCCTGCGCAGGGTGTCCATCAGAACGAGAACGGTCCTCATTGCTCCTCCTTGCTCTATGGAGAGACGCCCCGCCCAGAGGGGTGAGCGGGGCGTCGAGAAAGGGCGGCTCCTTACGCGAAGATCTTGGGGAAGCCGGGGACGTAGTAGTTGAGGGCGAAGAGCACCAGGCACACGGCGATGATGCCGAGGATGATCTGGGCGGAGTTCTTGCCCTGCCCCTTCTTGAGAAGACGGTAGCAGATGAAGGTGACGATGATCGGCAGCAGGCACGGCAGGACGGAGTCGAGCTGGGTCTGGAGCACGAGCGGGTCGCCCTCGCCGAAGGAGAACTCGATGGCGGTCTTGAGCTTGACCGTCGTGGCGATGAGGCCGCCGGTGACCATGACGCCGAGGACGTTGGCGGCGTCGCCGAGTCGGTCGAAGATCTCGACGCCGAACTTGTCCACGAGAGACATGCCGGACTCATAGCCCTTGTGCAGGCCGAAGTACTTGAGCGGCCAGTACAGGAGGTTGATGAGCAGGAACATCACGATCGGGCCGAGGATGCTGCCGTTGGAGACGCACAGGGACGCGCCGATGGAGCCCGCGATGGGGAACCACGTGAGGTTGAGCAGCGAGTCGCCGATGCCGGCGAAGGGGCCCATGAGCGAGGTCTTGATCGCGGTGACGGTGTCCTTGTGCTCCTCGTCCGTGTTCTCCTCGACGGCGGTTGCGATGCCGAGGATGAACGGGATGGCGATGGGGTGCGTGTTGAAGTACTCGAGGTAGCGCTGCATGGCCTTGACGCGCAGCTCCTTGGGAGCGTCCTTGTAGAGCTCCTCGAGGACGGGCGAGATGCAGTAGGTGAGAGACAGGGACTGCATGCGCTCGTAGTTGTGGGCGAACTGGCAGCCCTGGGTCCTCAGAAGGACCCTGTTGAGCGTCTTCTTGGAAATCTTACCCATTAGAGATCATACTCCTCGTCCTCGTCGCTGGCAGGGGCGGCAGTGGCTGCGGCCTGCGCGGACTTCTTGTTGCCCTCCACGACGAAGTCGTAGAAGCCGGCGGCAGCGGCGGCCACGAGGGCGATGCCGATCGTCGGGACCTTGAGGAAGGCAGCGAGAACGAAGCCGCAGATGAGGAAGATCCACATGTTCTTCTTCATCATCATGGTGAGCAGCATCGCAAGGCCCACGGCCGGCATCATGCCACCGGCGGTGGAGAAGGCGGAGAGGACCCAGGGCACCTGGTTCTGCAGGAAGGCCATGATGTCCTCGACCACGAAGGAGCCGATGCCCGTGGCGATGAAGACCGGGACGGCGCGGGTCAGGAAGAAGCTGGCGGCGCCCGCCCAGAAGTACTTGTTGATGGACTTGAACTCGCCGGACTCGGCCGCCTTGTCGGCGCCGTGCAGGAACGTGATGTTGGTGGTCATCACGAGGATGTTGAGCTGCTGGACGAGCGTGGCCGTGGGGATGCCGATGGCAACGGCCAGGGCGATGGCGCTCGCGGAGTCGCCGCCGGACATGATGCCCAGGGCAGCGCCCACGATGGTGCCGGAGATGACATCGGGCGGCACGTAGGCGCCGATGTTGTTGACGCCGAGCCACATGAGCTCCATGGTGGCGCCGATCATGATGGCGGTGGTCATGTCACCAAGGATGATGCCGACGCCCACCGAGGCGAGCAGCGGCTTTCTGAATCCGAGGTGTGGGCCAAACTGGTCCCAGGTACAAAGACCCGCCCAGATGGCAAGCAGCAGTGCTTGGATCATTTCTCCTCCTTCTTACGACTGTCGTCGCTTGTGCTGACGGCGCCCCCCTCTGGCGCCGACGTTGCCTTTGCTAGGCCTCCGCGTGCGCGCCGGTAAGAAGTTCGGCGACGGAGACCTTGGGGTCGCGCGTGGTGGGCTGCATCCAGCACTCGACGCCCATGGCGAGGAGCTTCTCGAAGGCCTCGCGCTCCTCCGGGGTCACGGACATGTTCTTGTGCAGACGGGTGCGCTGGTCGTTGAAGCGCATGCCGGACACGTTGAGGTAGTCGAACGGCAGGCCGTTCTCGTGCATCTTGAGGGCGTCGACGGGGTTGGTGAACAGAACCATCGTCACCTTCTTGAGGGTGGTCTTCTTGAGGACGTCAATGAACTTGTCGACGCCGAAGACCGAGACCTTGACCTTGGGGACGGCAAGACCGGCGACGGACTTCTGCACCGGGTCGTTGGCGACCTTGTCGTCGACGATGATCACGGACTCGATGCCGTTGTCCGGAATCCAGGTGGACGCCAGCTGGCCGTGGATGAGGCGGTCGTCGATGTCCACGAGCTTGAGTGCCATGTTCTTCTCCCTTTCTCTGAACTGTGCGTGCGAACGTGCAGCCCGCGGTCGGTCCCTCCCACCACCCGCGGGCACAGGGCCTAGAGATCGAGGTCGTCCTCGTCTCCCTCGCCTCCGGAGGTCATCTCGACCTTGATCTCCGCGAGGGTCTGGGCGTGCGCGGCCTCGATGAGCTGGCGAATCTCGTCCTCGCTGGAGGCCTGGTCGCGCGAGAGGAGGAGCTCGATGAGCACGGGGAGGCTGAGGCCGGTGAAGGCGACCATGTCCATGCCCTTGAGCATGCTGCGGGAGATGACGTTGAACGGGGTGCCGCCGTGGATGTCGCAGATCGTGACGATGAGGTCGCTGTCTGCCTTGAGCTCGGCGTAGGCCTGGGCGAACTCGGCCTCGAACGTCTCGGCGGACTTGTCTGCCGTGAGCGCGAGGGCGCGCACGTCCTCCTGCGGACCGGCAACCATCTCAACGCTTCCCAGCGCCGCGCGCGCAAACTCGCCGTGACTCGCAACGATAACGCCAACCCTCATCTTGCTCTCCCTCTTCATTGATCGTGACTGCTACCCTGCGAACTCCGACAAAAAATGAGAGGGGTACGTACGTTTGCAAACAACCCTCTCACAATTACGGACTATTCCGCACGACATTCTGTTTGTTTCTGTGCGTTTGAACTATAGCTAACGAACAGTTCAGCGACTTCTGGATTTGAGGATTCGGTGAGAGAAGCTCCTTGAGCGGTAGGTTTTTCTCGATGAGCGTTTGTTATGTTCGAGTTCGGTAAGCGAACGCAGACGTTCTTCTTGAAAGTGTCCCCCATTTGCGGAACCGTTCGAAGGCGAGGCGTCGAGAGTGCACGCGGGACTATATCCTGTTATATAGATAGATGGGGGCTGTCGGAGCGACCGTCCCCTCCCCACGGGAGCGAAGAGATGCTCAAGGAAGAGAGACACAACGCCATCGTCGAGATGTGCCGCGCGCGCGGCACGGTGACCGTGCGCGAGATTGCCGACATCCTCGGCGTATCGGACATGACCGTGCGGCGCGACCTCATGGAGCTCTCAGACGAGGGCCGCATCGTGCGCTTCCGCGGCGGCGCCAAGACCGCCGAGAACGCCTTCGGGCGCTCGCTCATCTGCGAGCCCTCCCACCTCGAGCGCCAGCTCCTCCACATCGAGGAGAAGACCCACATCGCGGAGATCGCGGCCACGCAGGTCAAGGAGGGCGACACCATATTCCTGGGCTCGAGCACCACGGTCGAGCTCGCGGCGCAGAACCTGCCCGCCGTCCCCCTGCGCATCGTCACCAACAGCCTTCCCATCTTCAACCTCTTCGCGGACGGCGACATCCGCGAGGTCATCCTCATCGGCGGCACGTATCGCTACCACTCCGGCACCTTCATGGGTCCCCTCGCGGAGAGCGCGCTCGAGTCCCTCGGCTTTGACAAGGCGTTCATCGGCGTGAACGGCATCCAGGACGGCTCGCTCTACACCTCGTACTTCGACGCCGGGCGCCTCTACCAGATCGCCTTCGAGCGCGCGGACCGGCACTTCGTCCTCGCCGACTGGAGCAAGATGGACATGCGCGGCTTCTACTCCTTCTACGACCTGCGCCCCGAGGACACCGTCATCACCGACCCCGCAGTGGACGCAGGGCAGCTCGAGTCCCTGAGGGCGAGCTGTCGCGTCCTGCTGTAGCGCTCGCGGCCGCTGTCCCACCGGTCCCGGCTTTTCTTGGGTTCTCGTTCCTAAATGTTCGAAATTGTTCTAAATTAATCATCGGCGTTTGTTCGTATCGCAGACACGCGAGAAGGGACCGCAAGCATGAGAATCGTCATCGGATCGGACGCGGAGGGCATGCCCCTCAAGGAGACCGTCAAGGCCTACCTGATCGAGCTCGGGCACGAGGTCGTCGACAAGAGCGAGGAGCCCGCCGCGGACTTCGTGGACTCCACGCTCGCCGTCGCGCACGACCTTCTCGAGAACCCCGACAGCCTGGGCTTTGCCTTCGACCTCTACGGTGACGGCTCCTACATGGCCGCCTGCAAGGTCAAGGGCATGGTCGCCTGCGAGTGCTCCGACGAGCGCTCCGCCTTCATGACGCGCCAGCACAACAACGCGCGCCTCATCACGATGGGCTCCGCCGTCGTGGGCGACGCCATCGCCCGCGGCATCGTGCGCGAGTTCCTCTCCGAGCCCTATGCCGGCGGACGCCACCAGATCCGCGTGGACATGCTCAACAAGATGGCCTAGCACCAGCGCCGGAACCCAAAGGACTCAAGGAGGACCAACCATGATCATCGCCATCGGCTGCGATCACATTGTCACCAACGAGAAGATGGCCATCTCCGACCACCTCAAGGCCTGCGGCCACACCGTCATCGACTGCGGCACCTACGACCACGCCCGCACGCACTACCCCATGTACGGCAAGGCCGTGGGCGAGAAGGTTGCCTCCGGCGAGGCCGACGCCGGCGTGGTCATGTGCGGCACCGGCGTGGGCATCACCAACGCCGTGAACAAGGTGCCGGGCGCCCGCTGCGCGCTCGTCCGCGACATGTCCACCGCCGTTCACGCTCGCGAGTGCCTGAACGCCAACGTCATCGGCTTCGGCGGCAAGATCACCGGCGAGTTCCTCATCGCCGACATCGTGGACGCGTTCCTTGCCGCGAGCTACCAGCCCACGCCCGAGCGCGACGCCCTCGTGGCCAAGATCGACGCCGTCGAGGCCGGCTGCGACGCCGAGGCCCAGGCGGACCCGCACTTCTTCGACGAGTTCATCGAGAAGTGGGACCGCGGCGAGTACCACGACTAGCCCCTCTTCTTGGCGCCCGTGACAAAAGGGACGGGGTAGTTTGTCATGAAGTCGCCCCGGCCGCTTCCCTGCAGTTAGGGGGCGGCCGGGGCGTTTTATATCGGACTCGCGCACCCAGCCCCGCGCGGACAGGGCCAGCAAGGCCGGAGCGTGCAGGGTTTGCCTCTTCGTGCGATGCCAGGGGGATGCGCCGCGGGGTTTGGCTCTTCGTGCGATGTAAAAATGGGCATCGCTGAGAGTTCCTGGCGTCCCACGAAAACGCTCAACTGGGAAAACGTCATCCGTTGGAACGCTCTGAGGGCTTCAGGCCTCAAAATCGCATCGCACGAAGAGCCAAACCCCGCGGCGCATCCCCCTGGCATCGCACGAAGAGGCAAACCCTGCATCAGAAGGGTGCCTGTCGAACGACGAGCGGCGGGGGCGCGCCCCCGCCGCTCGCATCTAGACGATATGTAGAGTGATCGGGACCTCACTCTATGAAGCAGGGCCCTCTTCGGGGCGTCGTGGGTTAGGCTCGG
>CALUJT010000028.1 GCA_944321005.1 uncultured Atopobiaceae bacterium
TCGAGGGCGGCATCCTCACGGTGAACGTCCCCAAGCAGCAGGAGAAGGCCAACGTCACCAAGGTCTCCATCGACTAGTTGACAGATTGCTCAGGTCAAACTGTCAAGCCTGACAGTTAGCTCAGGTCAAACTGTCAAGTCGGGCCGGCGCCGCAGGGCGTCGGCCCGCTTTTCCTTCCGGGCTCGGTTACCACACGCTGAGCGGCCAGTCCTGGGCGGCGCAGCAGATGGAGAGCCTCCCGTCGGGCGTGCGCGCCTCGGGCCGGCCGTCCTCGCCGGTCACGACCTCGGCGCCCACCGCCTCCGCAAGGGCGCGCACGCAGACGCTCGGCCGGTTGTTCTCCTGCGAGAGGTGCATGGCCACCACGGTCTCCGTGTCCTCCCCCACGAGCACGCGGAGCGCATCGGCCGCCTGGTCGTTCGAGAGGTGCCCCGTCGGCCCCGCCACGCGCGCCTTGAGGTAGCCGGGGTAGTCGCCCGTGGCGAGCATGCGCGCGTCGTGGTTGGACTCGAGCGCGAGGATCCGCACGTCTGCGAGCGCCTCCAGCGCCTCGGGCCCCAGCTCGCCCGTGTCCGTGCAGAAGCCCAGCGCGTCGTCTGCCGTGGAGAAGCGAAAGCCCATGGGGTCCGCCACGTCATGAGAGGTGGGGAAGGCCTGCACCCGCATGCCCGCGAGCTCGAAGGCGTCCGAGTGCCCCACGAGCGTGAAGGGCAGGCTCGTGAGGTAGCCCCGTGCGCCCGCGGTGCCGGCGGTGCAGAGGAGCTCGCCCTCGAAGTGGTTGCAGAAGACGGTGAGCCCGCCCACGTGGTCGGAGTGCTCGTGCGTGAGCAGCACCGCGCCCACGCGCCCCATGTCCACGCCCAGCTCGTCCGCGCGTCCCATGAGGGCGCGCCGGGAGATGCCGCAGTCCACGAGCACGCTCCCCTCGGGCCCCTCCACCACGGCGGCGTTTCCCTTGGAGCCGCTGGCGAGGACGTGCAGATGGATCTCGGGCATCATGGCGCTCCCCCCGCTGTCGTAAACTTTGACTCGCAGCATAGTAGCGCAGCCGTAGGAGGCACGAATGCCAAGCGTCTCTCGCAGATACGCGTCCTCGCGGGCGCGCTTCTCCCGGCCGGGAGGCCCGGCGGGGGAGGAGCAGGCCGCCCCGGTGGTCCTCATGGTCTCGGGCGGCGCCGACTCGACGGCCCTTCTCGTCCTCGCGGCGACCTCGAGCCTGGACATAGATGACGGCCGCGGCGTGGCGCGCATCGCCCGCGAGCGCCTGCACGTGCTGCACGTCAACCACGGCCTGCGCGGCCTCGACGCCGAGGAGGACGAGGAGTTCGTTCGCGACCTCTCCGCCCGCTACGGCATCCCCTGCACCATCCGGCGCGTGGACGTGGCCGGGATGGCGGCGTCCTCGGACGGCAACGTGGAGAACGCCGGGCGCGAGGTGCGCTACGCGGAGGCCGCACGGCTGGCCAACGAGCTCTCCGCGGAGTTTGGCACCCCGCGCGCCGCCGCGCGCATCCTCACCGCCCATACCGCAGACGACCGGGCGGAGACCTTCTTCATGAACGCGATCCGGGGCTCGGGAGCGGCGGGCCTCTCCTCCATCCCCCGGCGCCGCAACCGCATCGTGCGCCCGCTCCTGGACCGCACGCACGAGGAGCTCTGCGACCTCCTGCGCATGCGCGGGATCGTCTGGCGCGAGGACGCCACCAACGCCGACACCCGCTACCTGCGCGCCTACGTGCGCCACGAGGTCATGCCCGTGGCCCTGCGCCGCAACCCGCGCGTGGTCTCGAGCCTCGCCACCACCTGCGACATCCTGTCGGACGAGGACGCCTACCTCACGTCCGTGGCCGCCCGCGCCCTGCGCGAGCTCACCCGCTCCCGCGCCGACGGCCTCTTCGTGCTCGACGCGGGCAGGCTCGCCGCCCTCGAGGTGGCGGTGGCGCGGCGCGTGGTGCGCATGGCCCTTCTCGCCGTGTTCCCCGAGGCGCGTCTCGAGGCGCGGCACGTGGCCTCCGTCCTGCGCGCCGTCGCGGAGGGGGAGGGCGCGGTGAACGTTCCCCTGGGCGGCGAGGCCCGCGTGGAGCACGGGGTCCTCTCCGTCCGCGCGCGCACGAGCCGGCCGGAGCCCATCGCCCGCTGGCTGGAGGTTCCCGGCAGCCTGGAGCTCCCGGACGGCCGCACGCTCACGGCACGCCTCGTCGAGGTCCCGCAGGGCACGGACCCGGTGGCGCGGGCACGCGCCCACGGCCTCGAGTGGGCGGGCGAGTCCGTCCTCCTGGACGCCCGGGCGGCGGGGGTGGACCCCGCTCGCGGCGGCCGCCTGTGGGTCGACGGGCCCCGCGCGGGCGAGGTGCTCTGCCCCCTGGGCATGCACGGCCAGTCCAAGAAGCTCTCCGACCTCCTGAACGAGTCCCGTCTGCCGCGCCCCGAGCGCGCCTGCGTGCCGGTGGTGCACGCCTCCCCCACGGGCCCCATCCTCTGGGTGGCGGCGCTCAGGGCGGACGAGCGCGCGCGGTGCCTTCCCTCCACCAGGTGGGCCCTCGAGCTCAGCCTCGCCGCCGCCTTCCCGCCGGCCTGAGCTATTCTTATGCAGACAGACGGTCACGAGGGGCGCCCCGCGGCGTCCGGGAAGGGGAGCGCAATGGAGACGCTGCACCCCGACGTCAAGGACGTCCTTCTCAGCCAGGAGGACATCCAGGGCATCGTCACCCGCATGGGGGCGGAGATAACCAGGGACTACGCCGATAAGAACCCGCTGGTCGTGGCCGTCCTGCGCGGCGCCGTGGTCTTCATGGCGGACCTCATGCGCGCCGTGGACTGCCCCATCGGCATCGACTTCATGGCCGTCTCCAGCTACGGCGACGGCGCCAAGAGCTCGGGCGTGGTGCGCATCGTCAAGGACCTCGACACCAAGATCGAGGGGCGCGACGTGCTCATCGTCGAGGACATCCTCGACTCCGGCCTCACGCTCTCCTACCTCATGCGCATGCTCGAGAACCGCGGCCCCACCTCCGTCGAGGTCGCGGCCTTCCTCGTGAAGGACGTTCCCGGGAGCGCTCCCGCGATCAAGCCGCGCTACGTGGGGGCGCACGTGCCCGACGAGTTCATCGTGGGCTACGGCCTCGACTTTGCCGAGCGCTACCGCAACCTGCCCTACATAGGCGTCCTCAAGCCCGAGGTCTACCAGAAGTAACCCTGACAAAGGGGACGGGGTATTTTGTCAGCCCCCTCCGGCTTGACAAAGTGCCAGTCCCTTTGTCAAGCCCGGCAAGGCCGGAAGGAGTCATGCGTGCCCGAAGAAAATAAGAACGTCCGGCCGCCCCGCCAGGTGGGCATATCCGCCATCATCGTGGCCGTCGTGGCTGGGTACCTCCTCTACACGGTGATGACGGGGTCCTTCCGCGCCCCGGGGCGGGTGGACGCGCTCCCCACCAACGAGTTCGTGAGCGCCGTCGAGGACAACCGCGTGGCCGAGGTCACGTTCAAGACCGAGGACGGCAGCCTCTCGGGCACCTACTGGCCGGACGGCGCCAAGAAGGACGACGACTCCGCGCTCGTGGAGTTCAAGAGCGTCTACGTGGGCTCCGACTCCCTGGCCGAGCTCATGGCCGCCCACCCGGACGTGACCTACGAGATAGACACGAGCTCCTCGGCGCTAGTGGAGACGTTCCTCTTCTCGGTCCTCCCCACGCTCGCCCTCGTGGGCGTCTTCGTCTACTACATGAACCGCATGTCCGGCCAGCAGGACAGGACGATGTCCTTTGCCAAGACCAAGGCGCGCACCAGCGAGGCCGAGCGCCCCAAGGTGAGGTTCGCCGACGTCGCGGGCATAGACGAGGCCGTCGAGGAGCTGCAGGAGGTCCGCGACTTCCTCTCCGACCCCGAGCGCTACCACAAGATGGGCGCGCGCATCCCGCGCGGCGTGCTGCTGGTGGGCCCTCCGGGCACGGGCAAGACGCTTCTGGCCAAGGCCGTGGCCGGAGAGGCGGGCGTGCCGTTCTTCTCGATATCTGGGTCCGACTTCGTGGAGATGTTCGTGGGCGTGGGCGCCTCGCGCGTGCGCGACCTCTTCAAGCAGGCCAAGGAGGCCGCGCCCTGCATCGTCTTCATAGACGAGATAGACGCCGTGGGCCGCCAGCGCGGCGCGGGCCTGGGCGGCGGCCACGACGAGCGCGAGCAGACCCTGAACCAGCTCCTCGTGGAGATGGACGGCTTCGAGGAGAACTCCTCGGTCATCCTCATAGCGGCCACCAACCGCCCGGACATCCTGGATCCGGCCCTCCTGCGCCCCGGGCGCTTTGACCGCCGCGTGACCGTGGACCGCCCCGACGTGCGCGGGCGCGAGCAGATCCTGCGCGTCCACGCCGAGGGCAAGCCCTTCGCCGAGGGCGTGGACTTCGAGCGCCTGGCCAAGGTGACGCCCGGCTTCACGGGCGCGGACCTCGCCAACCTCGCCAACGAGGCCGCCCTTCTCGCCGCGCGCCGCGGGAAGGAGGAGATCGGCCCCGCCGAGGTGGAGGAGGCCATGGAGCGCGTGATGGCGGGCCCCGAGCGCAAGAGCCGCGTCATTACGGAGAAGGAGCGCCGCGTCATAGCCTTCCACGAGTCCGGGCACGCGCTCGTGGGGCACGTGCTCGCCAACTCCGACCCCATCCACAAGATCAGCATCGTGAGCCGCGGCCAGGCGCTGGGCTACACCATGCAGGTGCCCGAGGAGGACCACTTCCTGGAGACGCGCGACGGCATGCTCGACCAGATCGCCGTTCTCCTGGGCGGCCGCACGGCCGAGGAGCTCTTCTGCGACGACGTCACCACCGGCGCGAGCAACGACCTCGAGCGCGCCACCAAGCTCGCGCGCACCATGGTCACGCGCTACGGAATGAGCGACGAGCTGGGCGCGCAGGTCTTTGGCGAGGCGCAGCACGAGGTCTTTCTCGGTCGCGACTACGCCAACCACCAGGACTACTCCGCCGAGACCGCCAAGCGCATCGACGACGAGGTCGAGCGCATCATGCGCGAGGGGCACGAGCGCGCCCGCGAGGTGCTGGAGGCCCGGCGCGAGCAGATGGACACGATGGCGCGCGTGCTCCTCGAGCGCGAGACCGTGGAGGGGGAGGCCGTGACCGCCCTGCTCGAGGACCGCTGGGAGGAGTGCGCGGCCGGCGAGTCCCCTGAGACAGCAAAAAATGAGTAGTCCACTCGATATGTAGATATCGTGGATGGATAAGCAGCGATAACACTGCTATCTAAAGACTAATGACAAGGGCCCTCATCATTTTTGCGTCTGACGGCGAGAAGTGCCTGCACAATCGCTCGCTCAGCGTCGCCAGCTGCTGACCCTATCAGAAAAACTGCAGCTCAGGCTTCACATGTGCTGTTATGTAGGACGGCTCTCGATGATACCGTCTCCAGCGAACCCGGGATCTCACGGTACCCGGCCGGCGCATGGGGGCGGTGTCAGCGGTGGCGCGCAAGAACGAGTACACGGTTACGTTCACCATCAACGACACCGAGGAGAGCCTCCTCATCCACCTCGCCGTTGAGGAGAGGCTCGCCGGAACTGCCGTCACCCTGTCCGCGCGTGGCATCTCCCAGAGTCTCAACATCACCGAGCAGACCGCTCGACGCACCTGGCACAGCCTCGCAAGAAAGGGCCTCATAACCGTCAGGCCAAAGACGCGCCGGGACGGTAGCCGTGCCGCAAACGAGTACCTGATAACGCTTATGGGCTGGAAGGCCCTCGAGTACAAGTCCGTCCCGCTGCCCGAGAGGCTGCCCGAGGAGCACCGGGATTAGTCCCCCGCTGCCGGCCCGTCCCCCAACGTTGCAGTTGTGGTTCCCTGCGGCCGCCCAGCCGCGCCCCCGCATTCCGCGCGCGTACAATGGTGCGCAGCAGACAACGACGGAAGGGGTCGCCCATGTCCATCAACGAGGCCAGCCGCGCGTACGGCGCGCAGAAGTCGTCCATCCGCGAGATCGCGGCCTACGCCGGCGCCCGCAAGGCGCAGATCGGGGCGGAGAACGTCTTTGACTTCTCCCTGGGCAACCCCTCCATCCCCGCGCCGGACGCCGTGCGCGCCTCCATCGAGAAGAGCCTCACGCTCCCGGCCACCCAGCTTCACGGCTACACGCCCGCAAACGGCCTGCCCGCCGCGCGCGAGGACGTGGCCGCGAGCCTCTGCCGACGCTTCGGCGACGGCTCCGCCTCCGCGAGCGACCTCTACCTCACCTGCGGAGCCGCAGCCTCGCTCTCCATCACGTTCCACGCGATCGTGAACCCCGGCGACGAGGTCATCGTGATTGCCCCGTACTTCCCGGAGTACCGCGTCTGGATCGAGACCTCCGGCGCCACCTGCATCGAGGTCATGGCGGACGCGGCCACCTTCCAGGTGGACGTTGCCGCCGTGGCCGCCGCCGTCACCGAGCGCACCAAGGCCGTGGTCATCAACTCGCCCAACAACCCCGTGGGCTCCGTCTACTCCCGCGAGAACCTCGCTCTTCTCGCCGCGGCGCTGCACGAGGCGGAGGAGCGCCTGGGCACCACCATCTACCTCGTGGCGGACGAGCCCTACCGCGAGATCACCTACGGCGCCGAGGTCCCCTGGGTCCCGAGCGTCTACGACCGCACGGTCGTGTGCTACAGCTACTCCAAGTCCCTCTCGCTCCCGGGCGAGCGCATTGGCTGGGTGCTGGTGCCGCCCACCAACCCCGAGCACGACGAGCTGGTGCTTGCCGTGGCGGGCGCCGGTCGCAAGCTGGGCTTCGTGTGCGCCCCGGCGCTCTTCCAGCGCGTCCTCATGGACTGCGTCGACGTGCCGAGCGACGTGGAGGCCTACGCCGAGAACCGCCGCGCGCTCACGGAGGGGCTCTCGAGGTTGGGCTACGAGTTCATCGAGCCCGAGGGCGCGTTCTACCTGTGGGTCAGGGCGCTCGAGCCGGACGCCCAGGCGTTCTTCGAGCGCGCCAAGGCCCTCGAGCTGCTGCCCGTTCCGTCCGACTCCTTTGGCTGCTCCGGCTGGGTCCGCGTGGGCTACTGCGTCTCCCACGACACCATCGTGCGCTCCATGCCCGCCTGGGCAAAGCTCGCCGAGTCCTACGCATGACAAGGGGACAGTCCCTTTGTCATGTTATGCAGGAGAGGTGACCGATGCTCCAGAACCGCTGCGACACCCACACGCACACGCTCTACTCGCGCCACGCCTACTCGACGGTGCGCGAGAACGTGCTCGCCGCGCGCGACGCGGGGCTCGAGCTCCTGGGCATCGCCGACCACTTCTCCGACATGCTCTTCCCCAACACCGACCTCGCCCACGGTAGCCTGCGCGACTACCAGCACTTCATCAACATGCGCGTCTGGCCGCGCTCCTGGGAGGGCGTGACGCTGCTCCGTGGCATGGAGGCGGACGTGCGCACGCTCGACGGGCGCCTCTTTGGCCAGGACATCGAGGTCATGGAGGACATCACGGGCCGTCCCGTGCGCCGGGTCTCCACGCTCTACGACCGGGCCGCCGCCGGCTGCGACTACGTTATCGCGAGCGTCCACTACAAGAACTTCGCCGACGGGGCGTCGCTCGCGCAGACCACCGAGATGTACCTCGGCGCCCTGGCGCAGCCCAAGGTGCTGATGCTCGGCCACACCGGGCGCGCCGGCGTGCCCTTCGACGTCCGCGAGGTGGTGGGCGAGGCCGCGCGGCGGGGCAAGCTCATCGAGATAAACGAGCACAGCCTGGACACGCGCGGCCGCGAGGGGCGCACGTGGGCGAGCTGCGCGGAGATCGCCCGGGCCTGCGCGGAGCTGGGCTGTCAGGTTGCCGTGAACACGGACGCCCACGTGTGCTGCGACGTGGGCCGCTTCCCCTCGGCGCTCTCCATGCTCGAGGGGATCGGCTTCCCGCCGGAGCTCGTGGCCACCCGCTCCGCCGAGGCGTTTCTCGACGCCATGCGCGGCGCGGGCCTCAAGGCGCCGGAGCTCTAGTCGCCCTCCGTTTGTAGGGTACTTTCACGAGGGCATTCTAAGTACTACCGATTTGATATCATTTTATCTACCAGCGGATTTGTGCCGAAACGTTTGTAGGGTATTCGGAAACGCCCGCAGCAAGTACCCTGCAAATGAACGATGGAGGAGAGACCCTTGTCAGATGCCCCCGCGCGCGAGCTGCGCCTCGTCTCCTGGAACGTCAACGGCCTGCGCGCCGTCATGAAGAAGGACCCGAGCTTCACGGACGTCCTGGCCGCAACCAACGCCGACGTCTTTGCCATCCAGGAGACCAAGCTCCAAGAGGGCCAGATCAATCTGGACCTCCCCGGCTACCACCAGACCTGGAGCTACGCCGAGCGCAAGGGCTACTCGGGCACCGCGGTCTTCTCCCGCGAGGAGCCGCTGCAGGTCGTGAACCAAATCGGCGCCCCCGAGGCCGACGACGAGGGCCGCGTCTGCGCGCTCGAGTTCCCCACGTACTGGTTCGTGGACGTCTACACGCCCAACGCGCAGAACGAGCTCGCCCGCATAGACACGCGCCTGGCCTGGGACGCGGCGTACCGCGAGTTCCTGGTGGGCCTTGCCGCCAAGAAGCCCGTTGTGACCTGCGGAGACTTCAACGTGGCCCACAACGAGATCGACCTCAAGAACCCCGGCCCCAACCGCGGGAACGCCGGCTTCTCGGACGAGGAGCGCGAGAGCTTCACGCGCCTGCTCGACGCCGGCTTCACGGACACCTTCCGCGCGCGCCACCCGGACGTGACGGGCGCCTACAGCTGGTGGAGCTACCGCTTCAACGCGCGCAAGAACAACGCCGGCTGGCGCATCGACTACTTCCTCGTGTCCAACGACGTCGCCGACCGCGTGACCGGTGCCTCCATCCTCTCCGAGGTCTACGGCTCGGACCACTGCCCCGTGGAGCTCACGATAGAGCTTTAGCCGCGGGGCGAGAAGGACGGCGGCTCGACCGTCCTTCTCGGCGCGCTATCCCAGCGTGATGTAGCCGGTGCCTGCGTCCGGGTCGTCCGGCTGGGGGCCGGCGTCCGGCGAGCCGAAGAGGAACTCGCGCACGCGCGGCATCTCTCGCAGGTACTGGGCGTGGCCGGCGTCGTAGGCAGCGGCGAGCTTGCGCGGGTTGACCGTCGAGTTCTCCACGGGCATCTCGTCCGGGTAGATGATGAGGGCGCGCCGCTGCTCGGCGAGCTCCTCCACGTGCTCGATCGCGGCGTTGTAGCGCTCCCAGCGCGTGAGCAGGGCGTTGCGCAGGTAGGGATGGTCCTTGGCCGTGGCCTTGAACATCTGGGCGTCCCGTGCGCCGGGCTTCTTCTTGCGGTACCCGCGCGGGCGCGTGGCAACAAAGACAAACCGGTCAAAGCCGTCGTCCTCGGCCATGCACACGGGGATGCCGGCGCCCGTGCCCAGGCCGCCGTCCAGAAGCACGCGACCGTCCACCTCGAGCGGCTTCATCATCCCGGGCAGCGTGGAGCTCGCGCGCACGAGGTCGATCATGCGCATGGCGTCGGTCATGTCCTCGCGCCCAAAGCGCACGGTCTTGCCGGTGTCGCGCTCGAAGGCCTGGATGCGCAGGCGCGCGGGGTTGGCGGAGAAGGTCTCCCAGTCGAAGGCGAGCGTGCCGTCCCGGAGGGCCCCCTCGTAGAGGGCGTCCGCGTCAAAGTAGCCGCGCCCGCGCAGCAGCGAGGGCAGGCCCACGAGTCCCTTGGCGGGGCCGTCCGTCATGAAGGCCTCGCGCACGCGCCTGCGGTCGCGCGAGAGGTAGTTCACGGCGTTGCTGGCGCCGGCGGAGAGGCCGCACACGTAGTCGAAGTAGATGCCCTGCTCAAGAAGGACGTTCGCGAAGGCGCAGGTGTAGCTCGCGCGGTAGCCGCCGCCCTCGAAGACGAGGGCGCAGTCAAAGACGTTGCTGGTGGGTGCCTCCATGGCGAGCCTCCTTCTCACGTGACGAAGCCGCGGGCCGTCGTCGTTCTTCGCGCATAAGGCTGTATCTTCCCCAAAACCGATCGTCCGAACCATTCCGACGGTATCTCCACGCGGCACGGCTTGGGCTACCATGGCCACAGGGGCGAAGAAGGGAACTGGCATGGCACGAACGACAACCAGCCCGAAAGAGGCTGCGGCAGAGCTCGCCCGGCTCTTTGGCTCGGCGAGAAGGGCGGTCTTCTTTGGCGGGGCGGGTGTCTCCACCGCGAGCGGCATCCCGGACTTCCGCAGCGCCGACGGCCTCTACCACCAGCGCTTTCGCTACCCACCGGAGACCATGCTCTCCCACGGCTTCTTCGTGAGCCACACGGAGGAGTTCTACGACTTCTACCGCGAGCGCATGGTCTGCCTCTCCGCCCGGCCCAACCAGGCGCACGCGAAGCTCGCGCAGCTGGAGCGGGAGGGCCGGCTCGCCGCGGTGGTGACGCAGAACATCGACGGCCTTCACCAGGCGGCGGGCTCGCGCGTGGTCCACGAGCTCCACGGCTCGGTCCATCGCAACGTCTGCCAGCGCTGCGGGCAGACGTACTCGGCGGAGTGGGTCCTCGCCACCACGGGCGTCCCGCGCTGCGAGAAGTGCGGCGGCCTCGTGAAGCCCGACGTGGTGCTCTACGAGGAGCAGCTCGACGAGCGCGTTCTTCTTGCCAGCGTGCGGGCCATCTCCGAGGCGGACCTCCTGGTCATAGGCGGCACCTCTCTCGTGGTGTACCCGGCCGCCGGCCTGGTGGACTACTTCCGGGGCTCCAGCGTGGCCATAGTGAACCGCGATTCCACGCCTGCGGACTCCCGGGCGGACCTCGTGTGCGCCTGCGACATCGCCGCGGCCTTCGACTTCTAGCCCAACTTGCACGAAACGGGACGTGCCTGAAACGTGCAGAAAGTTGCACGTTTCAGGCACGTCCCGTTTTGTGCAGCGCATTGAGGCGTTTCCCGCGGCGCGCCCGGGCGGGTACAATGGTCCGGAGCAAGTACGGCCCGGAGGGGGATGTCATGCTGAGAGAGAACTACACGACCTGGCACTGCGGTGGGCACGAGGTCTCCCTCGCGCGGCCGCGCATCATGGGCGTCCTCAACGTCACCCCGGACTCCTTCTCGGACGGCGGGGAGAACCTCGACCATGCGGTCGCCATCGCCCGCGGCCTGGAGATGCTCGACCAGGGGGCCGACATCATAGACGTGGGCGGCGAGTCCACGCGCCCCGGGCACACCCCCGTCTCCTCCAAGGTGGAGGCCGAGCGCGTGGTCCCCGTGGTCCGCGCGCTCGTGGAGGCGGGCGCCGTCGTGTCCATCGACACGCGCCACGCGGACGTCGCGCGCATGTGCGTGCGCCTGGGCGCCGCCATCGTGAACGACGTCTCGGGCTTCACGGACCCCGAGATGGTGGACGTGGCGGCGGACACCTCCTGCGGCTGCATCGTCACGCACTGGAACCAGGAGGGCCTGGGCACGCGCGCCCCGCGTCGCCAGGTCACGCTCGAGCAGAGCCGCCCCAACGGCAAGGCACTGCCGCGCCCCGTGACCTCCCAGCGCCGCTTCACGCTGCCCGAGGAGGCGCCCATCATGCGCCAGGTCATGGGCTTTCTGGGGGACCAGGCGCGCACCCTCGTGAGGGCGGGCGTCTCGCGCGAGCGCATCTGCCTCGACCCGGGCGCCGGCTTCGACAAGACGGCGGACGAGGACGTGGTCATCCAGCGCGCCACCCGCCCCATGGCGTCCATGGGCTACCCGCTGGTGGCTGCGGTCTCGCGCAAGCGGTTCGTCGGTGCCGTCTCGGGCGTCGCGGAGGCCGCGGGGCGAGACTTCGCCACCGCCGGCATCTGCATCTCCGCCATCGAGAACGGCGCCCGCATCCTGCGCGTCCACGACGTTGCGGGCGTCTCCCAGGCGGTGAACGCCTACTGGTCCGTCTCGCACAAGGACGCGCGTCAGGGCTTCGTGAGCCTGGGCTCCAACGTGGGCAACCGCGTGGGCAACATCGCGCGCGCCGTGCGCCTCATAGACGAGATTCCCCTCACCTGCGTGGTCTCCGTGAGCCATGCGTACGAGACCGAGCCCGCCTACGGCATCGCCACCCCCGTGGCCAACGCCGTGGCCGAGATCAGGACCGAGCTCCACCCGCTCGTGCTCATGGGCAAGCTGCTCGAGGCGGAAAACGAGCTCGGCCGCATCCGCGAGAAGGCGGGGGACGCCGAGGGGGACGCGGAGGCCGAGAAGAGCGCGGAGGCCGCGCGCATACCCAAGAAGCCCGGCACCGGCCCGCGCACCATCGACTGCGACCTCGTGTGGGTGGAGGGCGAGCGCCACGCGGGCTCCCGCCTCACGCTCCCGCACCCGCGCGCCGGCGAGCGCGACTACGTGATCGTGCCCATGGAGGACCTCATGCACGCCCCCGAGCGCTTCCTCGCTCATGGCGGCGTGCCCGTGACCCCGCGCGAGGAGCGCGTGGGCCACGTGACGGCGGACCTCGGGGAGGTAACGTGGGAGTAGCGGGGACCTCTCTGACGCTGCGCCCGCGCGTCCCCATGGGCTTCGTGACGGGCGCTCCCCACGTGTGCGCGCTCGCCGTGGCGCGCTCGCTCGAGGCGCGCGTGGCCTGGCCGCACGAGGTGGTCTCGGCGGGCGGCGAGCCGCTCGTGGGCGTGGAGGCCCGCGCCGGGTACGACGACGAGGGAGTCTTCGTGCGCTGCACCCTCTCATGGGATGCCGAGAAGAATCTCGACGTGGCGGAGCTCGAGCGCTCCGTCAGCGAGGGGGTCGACGCCTGGGAGTCCGCATATGCCGCCGGCCGTGGTGCCGCCGGTCCGCTCGCGTCCGTGCTGGGGGACTACTTCGACGTTCTTCTCGGCATGGGCGAGGAGGTCGAGGTCCTGCGCGGCGGCCGCGCGGTCGGCCGCGGGACGCTCGCGGGCGTCGACGTGTGGGGCCGCGCAACGGTGCGGCTCACGGATGGCCGGGAGCTGGAGCTCGCCCCCGAGCAGGCCCGGCTGAGACTCGTTTAGGCTACAAACCTGTCTCTACCCCCGCGCCTGCTCCCAGAGCCAGATCTCGCGGATGCCGCGGAGCGTGAGGTCGGGGTCGATGGCGTCAAAGAGGTCCGTGGCCCGTGCGACCGTGCGCGCGAGGCCGCCCGTCCCCACCACCGTGGCGCGCGGCTCGCCGAGCTCCGCCTGGATGCGGGAGACGAGGCCCTCGGCCTGCGCCGCGGCTCCTATGACGAGGCCGGACTGGAGCGCCGCCTCGGTCCCGTCGCCAAGGGCGTGGGCAGGGGCCTCTATGGGGATGCTCGCGAGCTTTGCCGCGCGCGAGAAGAGCGCGTTTGCGGAGAGCATGAGGCCCGGCGAGATGGCGCCGCCGCGATAGGCGCCCGAGGCGTCCACGACGTCGATGTTCGTGGCCGTGCCAAAGTCCACCACGATGACCGGCGCGCCGTAGGTGCTGCGCGCCGCTATGGCGTTGGCGATGCGGTCGGCCCCCACCTGCCGTGGGTTGGGCATCGCGACCTCCATGCCGTAGCTCTCGCCGGCGCTCACGACGAGGGGGCGGTGCCCGAGGTGCTCCGTCAGGCAGCGCCGCCAGGACCTCTCGAGCGCGGGGACGACGCTCGCCACCCCGGCCTCGGTCACGCATCCCAGCTCGAGGCCATCCTTCATGAAGAAGCCCCAGAGGCGGGAGTGCAGCATGTCGGAGGTGTCGCTCGCGGTGGTGGACATGCGCCAGCCGCGCGCGAGCTCGCCGCCCTCGTCAAAGAGGCCGAGCGTGGTCTGGGTGTTGCCAACGTCTATGGCGAGGAACATGGGGCCTCCCGGGGTCTGCCGCGCGGGGCGGCGCGTCCTTGTCGCCGGTTCTTCTCGCCCCATCTTACGCGCAATTCTTCACAGACGTGCCACAACCTTTCTGATATACTCCAACAGCTATTGTGTCTCGGTCGGAACCGAGACGAACCCCTGCCCTGGTCGGAAACCAGGGCCGAAGAAGAGGAGTCCTGCCATGAAGCAAGGTATC
>CALUJT010000029.1 GCA_944321005.1 uncultured Atopobiaceae bacterium
CCTATGTTTCAGGACTGTTAGCAGCGTCACGGCTCGGTTAACAAATCCTCCACATCACCAATTCAAGCGCGCGCGGGGGCGTACGGTAGCCCCACGCTTTTTGCTTCTGAAAGAAGCGACGGGAGGAGAAAGACATGTTCGAGAACGTTTCTAGGCGCAACTTCCTGCAGGTCTCCGCGGCCGGCGTGGCCCTGCTGGGCCTCGCCGGCTGCAATGGCGGCGGCTCTGAGGCCGACTCCGGCAACGCCGAGTCTGGCTCCGCCTCCATCAAGGTGGGCATCCTCGGCCCGCACACCGGTGACGTCGCCAACTACGGCATCGCCTGCCGCAACGGAGCCCAGCTCTACTTCGACCAGATCAACGAGGACGGCGGCATCAACGGCAAGCAGGTCGAGTATCTCGTCGAGGACGAGCAGGGCGACCCCACGCAGGCCGTGACCGCCTACAACCTCCTCGTCGAGCAGGGGGTCGTGGGCATCGTCGGCGACGTCACCACCGGTCCCACCACCGCGGTGGCCCAGCAGTCCGTGAACGACAACATGCCGTGCGTCACCCCGTCCGCGACCGCGGCGGAGATCGTCACCTACGGCAGCAACACGTTCCGCGCCTGCGTGACCGACACCGAGCAGGGTCGCATCATGGCTGCCTTTGCCAGCGAACAGGGCTACAAGAACGTCGGCACCCTCTACCTCAAGGGCGACGACTACAACGAGGGCGTGAACAACGCCTTCGTCGAGGAGGCCAAGGCCCTCGGCATCAACATCACCACCGAGCAGTCCTACTCCGCCGGTGACGTCGACTTCAACTCGCAGCTCACCACCATCATCGCTACCAGCCCCGACGCCATTCTCGCCCCCAACTACTACGAGGACGACGGCCTGATCGTCACCCAGGCCCGCCAGCAGGGCTACACCGGCGTGATTCTGGGCGTTGACGGCTGGTCCGGCGTTGCCGACTACGCCTCCGCCGAGGACCTCCAGAACTGCTACTACTGCTGCGCGTTCTCCTCTGCCAACGACGAGGGCCTCGCCGCCCAGTTCACGGCTGACTACGAGGCCGCCTACGGCGAGACGCCCACCAACTTCTGCGCGCTCGGCTACGACGCGGCCATGGTTCTCGCCGCGGGCATCACTGCCGCCGAGGAGGCGGGCCTCGAGGCCGGCTCCGACGAGTACCTCCAGGCCGTGATCGACGGCATCGCCGCCGGCTCCGTCGAGGGCGTCACGGGCACCATCGCCTACGAGGGCACCGGCGACCCGGTCAAGTCCTCCCTCATCCTCACCTTCGCCGAGGACGGGTCCGAGGAGGTCTTCGAGACCATCGACGCCACGGCGTAACGCGTCTCCATCGATTTGCCTGGGGCATCGGGCACGTGTCCGATGCCCCTTTTCCAAGTTTCGCGGGTGGCTCTCCCACCCCTGTTCCCTGAGAGGGGTGATGTTGTGGATGGCGTCGCGCTGATAGTCTCGCAGGTACTGAACGGCCTGCAGCTCGGCAGCATCTACGCACTCGTCGCCCTGGGCTACACGATGGTGTACGGCATCATCTTGCTGCTCAACTTCGCCCACGGCGACATCATCATGGCCGGAGCCTACATCCTGTGGATCGTGCTCGCTCAGCTGGGCCTGAACCCCGTCGTCGCCATGCTGCTCGCCGTCGCCGGCTGCACGCTTCTCGGCGTTGTCATCGACAAGGTCGCGTACGCTCCGCTGAGGAATGCCCCGCGCCTCTCGGTGCTCATCACGGCCATTGGCGTCTCCTACTTCCTGGAGAACGGCGCCCAGCTCATCTTTGGCGCGGACGCAAAGGTGGTCCCCTCCTTTGCGCCGGTGTCGAGCATCCAGGTCGGCGGTCTTTCGCTCTCCTTCGTCGCGCTCATCACCGTGCTCGTGACCGCGCTCTCTACCGTAGTCCTCACCTTCCTCGTGCAGAAGACCAAGCTCGGCAAGGCCATGCGCGCCGTCTCCGAGGACATGGGGGCCGCCCGTCTCATGGGCGTCAACGTCAACAACACGATCACCTTCACCTTTGCCGTCGGGTCCGCCCTCGCGGGCATCGGCGCCGTGCTCTACGTCATGGCCTATCCGCAGGCGACGCCTACCATGGGCATGATGCTCGGCACCAAGGCGTTCGTCGCCGCGGTCCTGGGTGGCATCGGGTCTATTCCGGGTGCCGTGGTGGGCGCGATGCTCGTTGGCTTCTCGGAGGTCTTCGTCTCTGCGATCGGCCTCTCGGTGTGGCGTGACGCGGTCGTGTTCCTGCTGCTCATCATCGTGCTCATCGTGCGCCCCACCGGCATCTTCGGCCGCACCATGAGCGAGAAGGTCTAGGGGGGTGCGAGCATGGAAGAGGAGCTCATGGCCGAGAAGCGGCCCATCATCTCAACCGGCGGGCGCGGACCCGCCCCGGCGGGCAGGCGTCGCTCGCTGCCCATGGCGGCGCGCTATGCCATCAATGCCCTGCTCGTCCTTCTCGTCCTGGTGGTGGGCGAGCTCATGATCGACGGCGGTGCCGTCACTCGCTACCAGACCTCGGTTCTCCAGCAGGTGGGCGTCTACATCATCATGGCCGTCTCCCTCAACGTGGCGACGGGCTATCTGGGGCAGCTGCCGCTCGGACACGCGGGGTTCATGTCCGTTGGCGCGTACGGATGCGCCATCTTCATCATGCGCCTCACCGAGACGCTCGGCATGACCGGGCGAGACGTCGTGGCGGGAGGTCCCCTGGTCGGTCTCGTCGTGTTTGCGGGCGTGGTCTTCGGCGGCGTCTGCGCGGCGATTGCCGGCGTGATCATCGGCATCCCCGCGCTGCGCCTCAAGGGTGACTACCTTGCCATCATCACGCTTGCCTTTGCCGAGATCATCCGCGTCGTGATGCTCAACATCGACGACGTGCTCGGCTTCGAGCTCACGCGCGGAGCCGCCGGCCTCACGGGCATCCCGAGCTACTCGAACTTCCTCAACGTGTTTCTGGCCGTGGCCGTAGTGTGCTTCCTCGTTCACACGATGATGAAGTCCCGTCACGGCCGCGCGATCCTCGCCATCCGCGACAACGAGATCGCGGCAGAGGCCACGGGCGTCAACACAACCTACTACAAGACGCTCGCCTTTGTGGTCTCCGCGTTCTTCGCGGGCGTGGCGGGCGGCCTCTACGCCGGCTGCGTGGGCGTTCTCCAGCCGGCCAACTTCGGCTTCATGCAGTCGATCGAGATTCTCGTCATGGTAGTCCTCGGAGGCATGGGCTCGATGCTCGGCTCCGTGCTCTCCGCGACCGTTCTCACCATCCTGCCCGAGGCGCTGCGCGCGTTCTCCGACTACCGCATGATCGCCTACGCCATCGTGCTCATCCTCGTGATGATTTTCCGTCCCCAGGGCCTTCTCGGCTCCTATGACTTCTCGCTCTCACGCGTCATCGAGCGCGTCATGAACCGAGACTTCCCGTGGAACCGCTCGAAGGGGACCGCCGAGGGGAAGGAGGCTGCCGATGCCTAGCGAAAAGAAGAAGCGTCGTCCCGTCCTCGTGCAGGTCGAGACCCCCAACCTCATTCCCGAGCGCGACCTCGGCACCATCCCGGTGCTCCAGGCCGAGCACCTGGGCATCGACTTCGGCGGCCTCACCGCGGTGGACGACTTCAACATCGCCATGGGCCGCACGGAGATATCCGGCCTCATCGGCCCCAATGGCGCCGGCAAGACCACGATCTTCAACCTGCTCACCAACGTCTACAAGCCCACGCGCGGCACCGTGCTCATCGACGGCTACGACACGGCGGGCAAGTCCGTCGCCGAGGTCAACCGCATGGGCATCGCCCGCACGTTCCAGAACATCCGCCTCTTCACCAAGATGACGGTCGAGGAGAACGTGCTCGTGGGCTTCGGCAACACCATGAGGTCGCATCTTCTGTCGGACATGCTGCGCCTTCCGTCCCACTGGAAGCAGGAGGCGGAGTACCGCGAGCGCGCCCTGGAACTGCTCGACATCTTTGACATGCGCAAGTATTCCGACACGCTCGCGGGCAACCTGCCCTACGGAGCCCAGCGCCGCCTCGAGATCCTTCGCGCCCTGGCTACCGGCCCCAAGGTCCTTCTCCTCGACGAGCCCGCCGCCGGCATGAACCCGGCCGAGACCGAGGAGCTGATGGAGAACATCCAGAAGATCCGCGACGAGTTCCAGATAGCCATCCTGCTCATCGAGCACGACATGTCGCTCGTCATGGGCGTCTGCGAGGTCGTGGGCGTGCTCGACTACGGCAAGATCATCGCGAAGGGCACGCCCGAGCAGATTCAGAACGACCCGAGGGTCATCGAGGCCTATCTCGGCAAGCAGGAGGTGAAGTAGATGTCCGCGCTTCTCTCCGTGCGCGACCTGCACGTCTCCTACGGCGCCATCAAGGCCGTCCGCGGCATCTCGTTCGACATCAACGAGGGCGAGATCGTGACGCTCATCGGTGCCAACGGCGCGGGCAAGTCCACGACGCTCAACACCGTGGCCGGGCTCATAAGGCCCGAGTCGGGAACCGTCGAGTTCGACGGCTCCTCGGTCGTGGGCGTTCCGGCCCACAAGGTGGTTGCCCGCGGCATGGCGCTCTGCCCCGAGGGCAGGCGCGTCTTCACGCAGATGAGCGTGGCCGAGAACCTCGAGATGGGCGGCTACACGCGCTCGGACGCCGAGAACAAGGAGACGCTGGAGAAGGTCTACGCGCACTTCCCGCGCCTCAAGGAGCGCCGCGGCCAGGTCGCGGGCACCCTCTCCGGCGGCGAGCAGCAGATGCTCGCCATGGGACGCGCCCTCATGAGCAAGCCGCGCCTGCTCATGCTGGACGAGCCCTCCATGGGTCTCGCGCCCATCCTCGTTCAGGAGATCTTCGACATCGTGAAGCAGCTCAACGACGCCGGGACGACGATTCTGCTCGTGGAGCAGAACGCTAACATGGCGCTCTCCATCGCCGACCGCGCCTACGTGCTCGAGATCGGCACCATCAAGAAGTCCGGCACCGGTGCCGAGCTGCTTGTGGACGATGACGTTAGAAAGGCGTACCTGGGCGGATAGCCGCATGCGGCAGATGCCCTCGTCGTGGGCGGCGGACCACCCTCCCGGGTCCGCCGCCCTTTTTTCGTGTCGGGTCTCGCGGATGGTCCCCTGGCGCGGGCCGCGATTCCCGAGATTCGGCCCGCCGCGAAATCCTGGGGTTCGGTCCGCCGCGAATTCCCGGGGCCGGTCCGCTGCGAATTCCCGGGGCGATTGGGCAATACCTTTGATGCCTGACGCCCCCGCGCATCAAAGGTATTGCCCAATCGCGCTGGATATTTGGTCGAAGAGCGTGTTCGCCTCGCTTTGCCAGCGGCTTGGGCGCCTGTTACATCAAATCCCTTGCCCAATCGCAGGGGGTTCTTTGTAGAGCCGACCATTCGAGATGCGCCGCGCGGGGGCAATGCCCAATCAGGCGGGGTTTTTGACATGACTGTCGGGTCATCCCCCAAGGGCCGGACGCTGCCTCGGGGCGGTACGGCATGCCCTCCAATGGATTTTGTGTGGTCGTGGGATCGCTTGAGCCCGCCCGGTTCTTCTCGCTTGCGAGAAATCCGGTAAACGTAGCCTCTGAGCTGGCAAAACCATTCTTACCGCAAGCTTGCGCAATGCTTTCCGGACACCCCCTCCGCATGACTTTGCAGGATTGGTTACGATCCAAGACCTTAGGGTGCTGGCCGTCGGGAGGTCGTGTGGGATGGGGGGCGAGGTCATGTCCGTGTTGACGTTCGTGGGCTTTGCGAGCGCTCGGGGCTTCTGGCGGGGCGTCGGGCGTCTCGTTGCGGCGGCCAATCCTGCCACGGAGGACGTCCCCCCGCTGCTCGTGAGGATCTTGTTTCAAAGGGGCGAGGGGGTCGACCTTGGCTGCATGCCCGCCAAGACCCGTGTGACGAGCATTCCCTCACTTGTCGCGACATCTTGCGTGGAGGAGCTCGCTGCGAGTCATCCTGAGCTCGGGGAGACCGTCGACGTCTGCGTTTCCACCCAAGGAGCGCGCCACTACGTGCGGTCGTGCCGCGTTCACCTGATGATGGGAAGCTATCCCGTGGGGTCGTTCTGGCGAATTTCGGATTCCGCGGTGGTCGCGTCTCCCGAGCTCACGTTTCTTCAGTCCGCGCGGGACCTTGACGACGATTTGCTCGCCGCCTATGGCTATGAGCTCTGCGGGCTCTACGCGCGCGAGGGGGAGGGGCGTGACGGGTTCGTCAACTGCCCGGCGCTTACCTTGGTGGCAAGGGTTGCGACGTATCTCGATCGACTGGAGGAGCTGAGAAGAGCCGGGGGACAGGGGCTTCCGCCCGGGCTCGCGAAGGCGCGTCGCGCGCTCGCAAGGGTGCGGGACCGAGCGGCGTCTCCCGGGGAGGCCATAACGTCGATGGTCCTTACGTCGTCCCGTGTCCGGGGAGGGTTTGGGCTCCCTCCGGCGAACCTCAACGTCTGCGTGCGTCTGCGGTCGTCCACGGCCGAGCTCTTCGGCATTGACTCTTTCGTCTGCGACCTCAGCTGGGACGAGGGACCTGTCGTGGAGTTCCAGGGAGGTCATCACAAGCTGCGGTCTCGCGTCGCCTACGATCGCAGGAAGGGAAACGTGCTGGGGGCGGACGGCAGAAACGTCATTCAGGTTGACGCGGCGATGCTTGGCAGGCAGGACCGCATGGAGGAGGTTGCCAAGTCGGTGGGGAGGGGGCTCGGGATCAGGTGGCGCGAGCCGAGCAAGGCCATGCGCACGAGACAGATGAACCTCAGGAAGAGGCTGCTAGTGGATCTTGGGAGATGACGATGCGGGGGCGAGGGTCACCTCTGAGTGTTCCTCGCTGCGCCATCGCGTGAGCTTTGTCGATGCGGGATAGCTGCTGTGGGGCGCCGCTGGCGCGCGTTCGGGCCCAAGGATTGCAGCCAACAAGCGCTGCCAAGAAACCGCTGCCATTGGGTAAGCGGACATCCACGCGCGTTCCGCACTATCTGGTTTGGCGAACTAACCCCGCAAGTGGGCAAAATCTTTGATGCGCACTCGATCCAGGAGCATTGAGTGACGCCCCTGGCGAAGCAGCTTGCCGCTTCCACTGGGAGATTGGGCAAAACCTTTGATGCCATGGGGTGTCCGGGATCAAAGGTTTTGCCCAATCGCAAGGGTTTCGTGCGAAGGGCGTCTGCTGGGGCGACAAGAACCTGGGGGCGACAAGAACCCGTCAGTGCACCTCGACGGTGGTGCCGAGCGTGTTGGCGGGAAGAGCCTGGAGCCAGAAGCAGGGGCGCGCGGCGCGCAGGGCGTCGGCAACGCGGGCGGCGGCCTCGTCCCCGTCCGCCACGGCGAGCATGGTGGACCCCGAGCCGGAGATCATGTACGCGCAGGCTCCCGCGCCGAGCGCCGCCTCGCGCAGCGCGTCGTAGTCCGGGATGAGCTTGGCGCGGTAGGGCTCATGGAGCCTGTCGTGGCAGGCGGCGCCCAGGAGCTCGGCGTCGCCGAGCTCGAGCGCGCGGACCACCGCTACGCAGCGGCCCATCTGCCATACGGCGGTGTCGCGTGAGACCTCGGTCGGCAGCACGCGGCGCGCCTCGGCCGTGCGGACTTCGTAGGGCGGGGCCACGGCAACGAAGCGCAGGTTGTCCGCAACGTCCATGCGCGTGGAGGTGGTCGTCTCCCCGTCGACGAACGAGCTCACGAGCCCGCCCAGGAGCGCGGGCGCCACGTTGTCGGGGTGGCCCTCCATTGCCACGGCGAGCTCGAGCGCCCGCTCGCGGTCGAATCCCTCGGGGGAGAGCGCCATGGCGGCGCCGATGCCCGCGATGACGCACGCGGAGCTGGAGCCAAGGCCGCCGGAGAGGGGGATGGGGGAGAGGATCGTGACGTGGAGCGGCACAGCCTGCGTGCCGAGGCGCCCGCAGGCGTCGAGGTACGACTGCCACACGAGGTTGTCCTCCCCGCGGAAGCGCTGCTCGCAGCCCTCGATCTCCAGGTGCTCGCTCGGGGTCATGAGGAACGTGGCCGTGAGGTCGAGCGCGATGCCCAGACAGTCGAAGCCCACGCCCACGTTGGCGCTCGTCGCCGGAACGCGGACGATCACCATGGGCCGATCGCGGCCGTCGGCCCCGATCACAGGAAGACCCTCGCGCAGGCGGACTCCACGAAGGCGCCCATGCGCTCGCGGTCGCAGACGTCGTCGTGCAGGACCTCGCCCTCGCGCAGGCCGGAGAGCTGTGCCGGGGCGACGGTGCCGGTGAGTCGCTCGAGCGCGTCCATGCACGCGAAGCCGTTCATGCCGTCCGTCGCCTCTCCAAGGGCGCCGAGCACGTCGGAGCAGAACTTGTAGGGGCTGGCGGTGGAGAGGCACACGCGCTCCGTGCCGTCGGCGGGCAGCGCGTCGAGGACGTGCTTGGCCACGGCCGTGTGCGGGTCTATGAGGACGTCGAGCTCGCGCCAGGTGTCGAGGATGGTGCGACGCGTCTGCGCGTCGTCCGCGCGGCCGCAGGAGAAGGTGGAGCGAATCTCGTCCAACACGGCCTCGGGCACCGTGTAGAAGCCCTTCTCGGCGAGCTGGGCCATGAGGGAGGAGACGAGCTCGCAGTCGCCGTCGGAGGCGTAGTAGAGGAGGCGCTCCAGATTGGAGGACACGAGGATGTCCATCGAGGGCGAGATCGTCTTGTGGAAGTCGCGGCGCCGGTCGTAGGTGCCGGTGGTGAGGAAGTCCGTGAGGACGTCGTTGGCGTTGGACGCCACCACGAGGCGCCTCACGGGCAGGCCCAGGCGCTTGGCGAAGTAGCCGGCGAGCACGTCGCCGAAGTTGCCCGTGGGCACGCAGAAGGTGACCTCCTCGCCCATGCGGACGGCATCCCTGCACACGAGCTGCGCGTAGGCATCGAAGTAGTAGGTGACCTGCGGGGCGAGGCGCCCCACGTTGATGGAGTTGGCGCTCGAGAGCGCGACGCCGTTGCCGGCGAGACGCTCGGCCAGGGCCTCGTCGGAGAAGATGCGCTTGACCTCGCCCTGGCAGTCGTCGAAGGTGCCGCGCACGGCGCACACGGCGACGTTGTCGCCGGGCTGGGTCACCATCTGCAGGCGCTGGATGTCCGAGACCTTGCCGTGGGGGTAGAAGACGGCCACGCCGGTGCCCGCCACGTTGGCAAAGCCGTCGAGTGCCGCCTTGCCGGTGTCGCCGGAGGTTGCGGTCACGATCATGATCTTGCGGCCGTCGCCTCCGCGCGCGACGCTCATGAGGCGCGGCAGCATCTGAAGGGCCACGTCCTTGAAGGCGCAGGTGGGGCCGTGGTAGAGCTCGAGCAGCCAGTCCGTGCCGAGCGGCGTCACCGGGCAGACGGCGGGCGTGTCCCACTGGGAGCCGTAGGCGCCCTCGACGCACGAGGCGAGCTCCTCTGCGGCGTAGTCCGGCAGAAGCGTCCCAAGCACCAGGCGCGCCGTGTCGTGGAAGCCCTGGGCGCACACGGTCTCGAGGGAGACGCCCTTCTCGCCGAGCGCGTCGCTCACGTAGAGCCCGCCGTCGGGCGCGATGCCCGCGAGGATAGCTTGCTTGCTTGTTACGGAATCGCCGGCAGAGCGCGTGCTGTGGTAGAACGTGGTCACGGTTGCTCCTTGCGTTTGGGACCAAGGCCCGGGGCCTTTCCTGACGCATGTATGATAAGCCGCAGGCCGCGCCCCGCGGCCGCCTGACACAGACTCGAAAGATTGGACGCACATGAAGATCGCCCTTCTCGGCTACGGCACGGTGGGCCGCGGCGTGGACGAGATAGTCTCCGCGCGCGTGCCGCAGGTGGAGGTCTCCCGCATCCTCGAGCTGCCCGACCGCCTCACCGACCCGCGCATGACCTCGAGCTACGAGGAGATCCTCGCGGACGCCTCGGTCGAGCTCGTGGTCGAGTGCATGGGCGGCGTCGAGCCCGCGCACACCTACATCATGGCCGCCCTCGCGGCGGGCAAGAACGTCGTGACCTCCAACAAGGCGGTCGTCGCCGCGCACTTCGGGGAGTTCGCGGACGCGGCGCGCGCGACGGGGGCGAGCCTCTACATCGAGGCCTCCGTCGGCGGCGGCATCCCCTGGATCGCGAGCATCGAGAAGGTGCGCAGGGTCGATGACGTCACGTCCTTCTCGGGAATCATGAACGGCACCACCAACTACATCGTCGACGCCATGCGCCGAGACGGGGCGGACTTTGACGAGGTCCTCGCCCGCGCCCAGGAGATGGGCTACGCGGAGCGCGACCCCTCGGCGGACGTCGACGGCATCGACGTGCTCAACAAGACCATCATCACCGCCTCCGTCGCCTTTGGCGTGGCGTGCGAGAAGGGCCTCCCCGCGTCGGGCATCCGCAATCTGCGCCTTTCCGACCTCGAGCTCTTTGCCGCGCACGGCCGCACCGTGAAGCTGCTCGGCAGGGGGGTATCGCGCGACGGCCGCTACGCGGCCGCGGTGGAGCCCGTTGCGGTGGCTGCGGACTCGCTCGAGGCGGCCGTGCCCTCCAACTTCAACCTCGTCACGCTCGACGCCACCACGGTGGGCGAGCTCAGGTTCTACGGCCAGGGTGCGGGGAGCCTCCCCACCGGCAACGCCATCGTCCAGGACGTGCTCGACTGCGCGACCGGCGCGCGCAGGCCCGTCTACGACTTCTCGCGCGGCCTCGCGTACGACCCCTCGCTCCTGCGGGCGGACTACGTGTACCGCACCTCGGCGAGCATCGGCGGCGGGGAGTACGCTCCGGGCGCCGTCCTCGTGCGCGACCTCACCGCGCAGGCCGCGCGCGCCCTTCTCGACGAGGCGCTCGTCACCGACCCGACCACGTTCATGGCCGCGCTCTCGTAGCTTGACAGTCTGCCCGGGGCCAGCTGTCAAGTTGACAGTTTGCCCGGGGCCAACTGTCAACCCGACCGTCCGAAAGGCTAGGTTTCACAGCATGATCAAGATCGCAAAGTTCGGCGGCTCTTCCGTCGCCTCCGCCGAGCAGTTCCGCAAGGTGAAGGAGATCGTCGAGGCGGACCCCGACCGCCGCTTCGTGGTGGTGTCCGCGGCCGGAAAGCGCTTCGACGGTGACAACAAGATCACCGACCTCCTGCTCCTCGTGAACGCGCACGTGCAGTACCACGTGGACTGCACGGGCCTTCTGGCCGACATCGAGCAGCGCTTCCTCGACATCGCCTCCGAGCTCGGGCTCAAGTGGCCGGTGCGAGAGAAGTTCGAGATTTTCGCCAAGAACATCAAGAAGCACTCGCCCGAGTACATCGTGGCGCGGGGCGAGTGGTTCACCGCCCACCTCATGGCCGAGTACCTGGGCATGCCGTTCGTCGACGCGGCCGACGTCATGGTCTTCCACCACAACGGCGAGGTGGACATGGAGCGCACGGCGTCGCGCCTCAAGGACGTGATGGTGCGCCAGGGCTCCTTCGTGCTGCCGGGCTTCTACGGCGCCACGGTCGACGGTCAGATCAAGCTCTTCCAGCGCGGCGGCGGCGACATCACGGGCGCCATCCTCGCCAGGTGCATCGACGCCGGCCTCTACGAGAACTGGACGGACGTCTCCGGCTTCCTCTCCGCCGACCCGCGCATCGTCGACCACCCGCGCTCCATCCGCCGCATCACCTTCGACGAGATGCGCGAGCTCTCCTACATGGGCGCCTCGGTCCTGCAGGAGGAGGCCATCTTCCCCGTGCGCGAGGTGAACATTCCCATTCAGATCAAGAACACCAACCGTCCCCAGGACGAGGGCACCATCATCCGCGAGAAGGCGCGCATCGGCGAGGACGAGCACCTCATCACCGGCATCGCCGGCAAGAGGGACTTCATCTCCGTGCACGTGAAGAAGGCCCACATGTCGGGCGAGGTGGGCTTCGTGCGCCGCGCGCTCTCCGTCTTCGAGCGCTACGGGATCTCCGTGGAGCACATCCCCACGGGCGTCGACTCGTTCTCGGTGGTGGTCAACGGTGCCGACGTACGCGACTCGATCTACTCCATCGTGACCGACATCCGCCGCGAGCTCGAGCCGGACGACATCACCATGGTGGACAAGCTCGCCCTGCTCTCCGTGGTCGGCCGCAACATGTCCAAGCGCAGCGGCACCTCCGGAAAGATCTTCGGGGCGCTGGGCGAGGCGGGCATCAACATCCGCATGATCACGCAGAGCTCCCAGGAGATCTCGATCATCATGGGCGTCAACAACGACGACTTCGAGCGCGCCGTCCAGGTGATCTACGACCGCTTCGTCCGCGACGAGATGGTCACCGCCAGCTAACTTGACAAGGGGACAGTCCCTTTGTCAACCCGACTGAGAGGAAACGCCATGAGCGAGAAGAACGTCGCCATCCTCGGCGCCACGGGCGTCGTGGGCCAGCAGATGCTCCAGTGCCTCGAGGAGCGCGACTTCCCCGTGCGCGAGCTCGTCCCGCTGGCGAGCCAGCGCTCCGTCGACGCCGGGCGTACCGTGAGCTTCCGCGGCGAGGAGGTGCCCGTCCGCCTGGCGGAGCCTGCCGCCTTCGAGGGCGCCGACATAGTGCTCGGCGCCGCCGACGACGCCACCGCCCGCGAGCTTCTCCCCGAGGCCGTCCGCCGCGGCGCCGTGTGCGTGGACAACAGCCACGCCTTCCGCCTGGAGCCGGACGTGCCGCTCGTCGTCCCCGAGGTCAACGCCGGTGACATAGCCGGGCACCACGGCATCATCGCCAACCCCAACTGTGCCACCATCATCGGCCTCGTGCCGGTATGGCCGCTCCACCAGGCCGCCGGTCTCACGCGCCTCATCGTCTCCACCTACCAGGCGGCGTCGGGCGCCGGCCTGCCGGGCCTCCTCGAGCTCGAGCGCGAGATCCGCTGCGTCGCCGCCGGCGAGGAGGTGGGGGAGAGCGCCCCCTTCCAGTACCAGCTCGCGGAGAACCTCATCCCGCAGATCGGCGGCTTCAACGAGGAGGGCTACACCTCCGAGGAGATGAAGATGCAGAACGAGGGCCGCAAGATCATGCACCTGCCCGAGCTGCGCGTGAACTGCACCTGCGTGCGCGTGCCCGTGGTGCGCTCGCACTCCGAGTCCATCACCGCAGAGTTCGAGCGGCCGCTCTCCGTGGAGCGGGCGCGCGAGATCCTCGAGTCTGCGCCGGGCGTGAGGGTCGTGGACGAGCCCTCCTCCTCGCGCTACCCCATGCCGCTCGAGACCTCCGACCAGGACCTCGTGTGGGTGGGCCGCATCCGACGCGACCTCTCCGCCCCCGACGGCACGAGCTCCATCACCTTCTGGTGCTGCGGCGACCAGATCCGCAAGGGCGCGGCCACCAACGCCGTGCAAATCGCCGAGTACCTGGTGTAGCGGCGGTCGAGGGTGGCGTGCGGGCAGCCTGAGCCGCGCCCGTCATGCGCAATTGGCGATTTCCGGAATCCCGAGCTACGCGTTCCTCCTTGGACGCGTAGCTCGGGATTTGTGGTGCTATTGGCCACTTTTCCGAAGTTGCGCATCGGGTAGTTTCATCTTCTGCACGCGTAACCCCAGATTCCGGTAATCCGAGTCTACGCGTTCTCCAAGAAGCCCCAGGTGGACAGGCTTCCAGCGCGGGCGGAGCGCTAGAACCCAGCGAGCACGTCGCGCGTGAGGCGCTCGGCCACCGCCACGGCGACCCTTGCCGCCGAAGCGACGTCCTCCGTGCGGCAGATGGCCGTCCCGGCGTGCACGTAGCGGCAGGGCACGCCCGCAACCACGCTGGGAACGTCGAGCTGGTGCAGCACGCCGCCGTCCGTGCCGCCCCCCTCGCGCACGGAGGTCTGCGCGGGGAGGTCGGCCTTCGCGGCAACGCCCAGAACGAAGCGCTGGTAGCGCGGGTGCGTGATCATGCAGCGGTCGAAGTAGCGAAACATGGGCCCGCGCCCCAGGGCGGCGCCCACCTCGTCTGTCGGGGCGAAGGTGTCGTCCGCGGGGCAGCCCTCGAAGAGAAA
>CALUJT010000030.1 GCA_944321005.1 uncultured Atopobiaceae bacterium
GGCGGAGGCCGCCCGCGCCCGCACGCAGGCGCTGCTCGACCTGAGCGGAAGGCTCCAGGGCTGCCCCGACCTCGACGCCGTTGTGGGCGTCATGGCGGCCGAGGCGACAGGGCTCGGCCGCTCGCTCGCATGGTACGCCACCCTTCCTGGGGGCGCCTCGCTCGCGCCGCCGCGCACCTACCCGCTCTCGCCCGGAGCCAGCGTGGTCGAGGAGCGCGCGGTTGCCGTGCGCGCCCTTGTCAACCGCACCGCGGCGGGTGCCGCGACCTCGTCCTTCTCGTCTGCCTCGGGCCTCTACCTCCCTATCGGAGGCGGCGAGCCGCCCGTAGGCGTGATGGGGCTGGTGCCTGCCGAGGGGGTGGCGGACGACGACCTCGAGCTCTGGCGCTCGGCGTGCGGCCTCGCCGGACTCGCGGCAGATCGCCTGCGTGCGCTCGCCGAGCGCGAGGAGGCCGCCGTGCGCGCCCGCAACGAGCAGACCCGCGCCGACCTGCTCCGCTCCATCTCCCACGACCTGCGCACGCCGCTCACCTCCATCTCGGGCAACGCCGACGTCCTCCTTGCCGCCGGGGACGTCCTCGACTCCGAGCGTCGCAGCACCCTCACGCGCGCCATCCGCGACGACGCCATCTGGCTGCGGGGCACCGTGGAGAACCTCCTCACGGTCACGCGCCTCGAGGACGGCGGCGTCACGCCCCAGGCGGACTGCGAGCTCGTGGACGACCTCGTGGAGGAGGCGCTGCGCCACGTCCCCGCGGACGCGGACCACGAGGTGCGCTTTGATGCGCCCGCGGAGCCCCTGCTGGTCCACGCGGACCCGTCGCTCACGGTGCAGGCGATCGTGAACCTGGTGGCAAACGCGCTTGCGCACACTCCCGCCGGAAGCCACGTCTGCGTCTCTGCCGCGCGCGTGGCGCAGATGGTCGAGATCTGCGTGGCAGACGACGGCCCCGGCATCCCCGATGCCGAGAAGGCCCGCGTCTTCGAGGCGTTCCGCACGACCGGGGGCGCCCTTCCCGACGGCACGCGCAGCGTCGGCCTGGGGCTTGCCGTGTGCCGCGCCATCGCCCGCGCCCACGGGGGTACCATTGCGGTGCGCGACCGCGCGCCCCGCGGCTGCGTCTTCGCGCTCTCGCTGCCCGCAGAGGAGGTCCCCCGTGTCTGACCAGCGCCTCGCCCCGCTCATCCTCGTCGTCGAGGACGACCCCGCCATCGCGAGCCTCGTCTCCACCGCGCTCGAGACGCGCGGGTGGGGCCATGCCGTCGCGCAGACGGGAGCCGCCGCCATCGCGTGCGCGGCGGAGCGCTCGCCGAGCGTGATTCTGCTTGACCTGGGGCTGCCCGACATGGACGGCATCGAGGTCGTGCGGCGCGTGCGCACGTGGTCGGAGACGCCCATCATCGTGGTCTCCGCCCGCGGGGAGGACGCCGACAAGATCGGCGCGCTCGACGCCGGCGCGGACGACTACCTCGTGAAGCCCTTCTCGGTGGGGGAGCTGCTCGCGCGCGTGCGCGTGGCGCTGCGGCGCGTTGCCCAGGAGCCGGCCGGCGCCGCCGAGGGGGCCGCCTTCGAGAACGGGGCGCTCTCCATCGACTACGCCTCGGGAATCGTGCGGCTCTCCGGCGAGGAGGTGCACCTCACCCCGATCGAGCACCGGCTGCTTGCCCTTCTTGCCAGAAACGAGGGCAAGGTCCTCACCCACCAGTACCTGCTCGAGCACGCGTGGGGAGAGGGGCAGGTGGGGGACCTCGCGTCGCTTCGCGTGATCATGGCGTCGCTGCGCAAGAAGGTCGGCGCCGGCCTCATCCAGACGCACGTGGGCGTGGGCTACCGCATGGTGCAGGCGGAGTGACCGGCCGCGACGCCGCAACCTGCGGCCTTAATGCGACCTTAATCTCAAGACACCTCTTCTTAACTGCGTCTTTATGCTCAGCGCGTGACGTTTTGTCCAGCTGCCGGACCCACGCCGCGCCCCTCTTCCGCCCTGCCCTACCCTAGCCGCGTACGAGGGCGCGCCGCAGCACGAGGCGCGCCGGGAACACGGGAAGGAGAGGACTATGGACGAGACTCAGACGGCACCCGTTGCCGTCGAGCGCCTCACACCCGACAGGGTCTTCTCGGCACTGGAGACGTCAAGCGCGGGCCTCACGCAGGCCGAGGCCGAGGCGCGCCAGGCCAGGCAGGGCAAGAACCTCATCCAGACCGAGAAGAAGAAGTCCCCGGTGCTGGCGTTTCTGTCAAACTTCACGCACCTCATGGCCATCCTGCTGTGGGCTGCCGGCATCATCGCCTTCGTGGCGGGGCTTCCGGAGCTGGGCGTGGCGGTGTGGCTCGTGAACGTCATCAACGGGTGCTTCAGCTTCTGGCAGGAGCACCGCGCCGGCAAGGCCACCGACGCGCTCAAGAAGATGCTGCCGTCCTACGCGAGCGTCATCCGCGACGGGCAGGAACAGAAGATCCTGGCGGAGGACCTCGTCCCCGGCGACGTCATGGTGCTTGCCGAGGGCGACAAGATCTCCGCGGACGCCCGCGTGGTGCGCGCCTCGGACCTGCAGGTGAACCAGTCCACGCTCACGGGCGAGTCCAACCCCGTGCGCAAGACGGCCGACGCCGTGCTCGAGGACGACCTCACCCAGGCCGAGACCCCCAACCTCATCTTTGCGGGCACCTCGGTCTCGGAGGGGAACGGCCGCGCCGTGGTCACGCGCATCGGCATGGACACGGAGTTTGGCAAGATCGCCCACCTCACGCAGAACATGGAGGAGGTCCAGAGCCCGCTGCAGCTGCAGCTCAACCGCACCACCAAGCAGATCACCATCTTCGCGGCGTGCATGGGCGTGGGCTTCTTCCTGCTTGACCAGATGTTCGTGGGCAGCGAGTTCGCCGCGGCGTTCATCTTCTCGCTGGGCATGGTGGTGGCCTTCATCCCGGAGGGGCTGCTGCCCACCGTGACGCTCTCGCTTGCCATGGCGGTGCAGCGCATGAGCAAGAGAAACGCGCTCGTGAAGAAGCTCAACTCCGTGGAGACCCTGGGCTCGACCTCGGTCATCTGCACGGACAAGACGGGCACGCTCACGCAGAACGAGATGACCGTGAACCACCTGTGGACCGTGAGCCACGAGTACGAGGTCACCGGCGTCGGATACGCGCCCGTGGGCGAGGTGCGCCTGGGCGAGAAGAGCGTGGACGCCCACATGGACGACGACCTGCGGCTCCTGGTGGCGGGAGGGGCGCTGTGCTCCAACGCGCGGCTGCTGTCGCCCGAGGAGGAGGGCGGGCGCTACACCGTGCTGGGCGACCCAACCGAGGCGTGCCTGCTCGTTGCCGCGCAGAAGGCCGGCATCGAGCCCTCCGAGCAGGAGGCGGCGTGGCCCCGCGTGCGCGAGCTTCCCTTTGAGAGCCGCCGCAAGCGCATGACGACGATTCACCAGCTCTCCGAGCCGCTCGACAGAGCCCGGCGCGTGGCATTTGTGAAGGGCGCCCCCAACGAGGTCGTGCGCCTCTCAACCCGCGTGCGCGTCGACGGCGAGCCCGAGGCCATGACCGACGAGCTCAGAAACAAGATCATGGCGGCCAACGACGCCTACGCCGCCGACGGCCTGCGCGTGCTTGCCGTGGCGTACCGCCCCCTTGCCGCGGACGACCCGAGCGTGCCGCGCTCCATGAGCGAGTACTCGCCCGAGACCATCGAGCGCGACCTCACGTTCGTGGGCCTCGAGGTCATGCAGGACCCGCCGCGCCCGGAGGTCGCCGCGGCCGTGGAGCAGTGCCGCCGCGCCGGCATTCGCGTAATCATGATCACGGGCGACTACGGCCTCACCGCGGTCTCCATCGCCCGCAAGATCGGCATCGTGCGCGGCGAGCACCCGCGGGTGTTCTCTGGCGTGGAGCTCGAGCGCACGAGCGACGACGAGCTCAAGGAGGCCCTGCGCGGCGAGGTGGTCTTTGCCCGCATGGCGCCCGAGCAGAAGCTGCGCGTGGTGGAGAACCTCCAGCAGATGGGCGAGATCGTGGCAGTCACCGGCGACGGCGTGAACGACTCCCCCGCCCTCAAGAAGGCCGACATCGGCGTCGCGATGGGCATAACGGGCACCGACGTCGCCAAGGAGGCCGCGGACAT
Organism: uncultured Atopobiaceae bacterium; assembly: GCA_944321005.1. GTDB lineage: Bacteria > Actinomycetota > Coriobacteriia > Coriobacteriales > Atopobiaceae > Thermophilibacter. Next base: position 4,122 of record CALUJT010000030.1, read on the forward strand.
GGTGCTCACCGACGACAACTTCGCCTCGATCGTGCACGCCATCGAGGAGGGCCGCGCGGTCTACGCCAACATCCGCAAGTTCATGCTCTACATCCTGAACTCCAACATGCCCGAGGCCGTTCCCTCGGCCGTCTACCTGCTCTCGGGGGGCGCCGTACCGCTGCCGCTCACCACGATGCAGATCCTCACGATCGACCTGGGCACCGACATGCTGCCGGCGCTGGGCCTGGGCTGCGAGCCGCCCGAGGACGACGTCATGGACCGCCCGCCGCGCGACCCCAAGGAGCCGCTGCTCACCGGCAGGCTCATGCGCAAGGCCTTCCTCTGGTACGGCCTCATGGGCGGCATCGTCTCCATGGCCGCCTACCTCTTCGCGCAGATCGAGGCCGGCTGGGCACCGGGGCTGGAGATGTTTGGCGTGGGCGCGGACCTCGACCCTGTCTACGTGCGCGCCACGACCATGTGCCTCGCGGCCATCGTGTTTGCCCAGATAGGACAGGTCCTGAACTGCCGCACCGAGACCGCATCGGTCTTCTCGCGAGGGCTCTTCTCCAACCGCCACATCAACGTGGGCATCGTCTTCGAAATCTGCCTTATCGTGTTCATCACGCTCTTCCCGCCGTTCCAGGCGGTCTTCCACACCAGCCCGCTCGGGGTCTGGGACTACGTCTTCCTCTGCTGCCTGCCGCCGCTCGTGCTGGCAGTCGAGGAGGCCCGCAAGGCCCTGTTCCGTCAGATCAGGCGTCGCCGCGCGCCGCGCGCGGTCGCCGAGGGAAGGTAGGTCATCATGAACGTCATCGTTGTGGGCGCCGGCCACATGGGGCGAGGCCTCGCCGAGAGGCTCTGCCGCCAGGGACACGAGGTAACCGTCATCGACCGCGACCCCGAGGAGCTCGAGGCGCTGGGCGAGGACTTTGCCGGGAGGCGCGTGACGGGCGTCGGCTTTGACCGCGACGTCCTCGCGGACGCGGGCATCGACCGCGCGAGCGCCGTCATCGCCTGCACCTCGTCCGACGAGGCCAACATCGTCATCGCCCGCGTGGCGCGCGACACCTACCGCGTCCCCCGCGTCATCGCCCGCCTCTACGACATCAGCAAGGCCGAGGCCTACCGCCGCCTGGGCATCCAGACCATCTCGACCACCGACTGGGGCATCCGCCACGCCTGCGAGTTGCTCACCTACCAGGAGATGGACACGGTCCTAGAGGTGGGCTCCGGGGACGTGCAGCTCGTGCGCAGCGACGTGCCTGCCCTCCTGGAGGGCCGCCCCGTGCGGGAGGTCACGGCCATCGGCGAGGTCGAGGTCGTGGCGGTCTCGCGCAACAACGAGACCTTCATCCCCACGCTGGGGACCGTGCTCGAGCACTGCGACGTGATCTATGCCGCCGTGGCATCGAGCGCCTCGGCCAAGTTCCGCTATATGATCGGCAAGAGCGAGTAGGAGGTCACCATGGACATCATCATAGTTGGCGGCGGCAAGACCGGCACCTACCTCGCGTCTCTGCTCGCCGAGGACGGCTACCGCATCCGCATCATCGAGAGCCGAAAGGACCACGTGGCGCGGCTGCGCGCGCAGTTTGGCGAGCGCGACGTGATCCTGGGCAACGGCGCGGACCCCATCATGCTGGAGCGCGCCGGAATCCTCCACGCAGACGTCGTCGTTGCGGCGACGGGCTCCGACGAGGTCAACCTCGTGGTCTCCACGCTGGCCAAGATGGAGTACAGCGTCGGCCGCGTGGTGGCGCGCGTGAACAACCCGGTCAACGCCTGGATGTTCAACGAGGGCATGGGCGTGGACGTGGGCATCAACCAGGCCGAGCTTCTGGCCCGCTCCGTGCAGGAGGGGCTCGATCTGCGCGACGTCTTCACGATTCTGCGCCTGGGCAAGGACGGCCACGCCGTCGTGCGCGTGGAGGTGCGCCCCGGGTCGCGCGTGGTGGGCGAGGCCCTGCGCGACGTCGAGCTGCCCGGATCGACCATCCTCGTGGCCGTAGACAGGGACGGGGACATCATCGTCCCCAAGGGCGACACACGCTTCGTCGCGGGCGACAAGATCATCGCCTTCACGGACGCCGAGGGGCGCTCGCGCCTGCACCGCGCGTTCGCGTAAGGGCGCACGCCGAGATGATGCGAAGGGGCTGTCCCTTCGCATCACTAGACGAGCAGGTCCTCCAGCCGCAGCTTGGGCACGCAGTGGGTGCCGTCGGCCTCGCGCCAGTACGCGAGGCCGTGCTCGGTGTCGGGCCCCTCCAGGCAGACGCGCTCGCCGCGCCCGCCCACGGCGAGCACGAGCGCGGGGACGAGCCCCTCGGGCAGCGCGAGCTCGGCCGCGAGACCCTCGTCGAAGCTCCTCAGCATGCAACACCCGAGCCCGCGCGCGCAGGCGGCGAGCGCCATGGTCTGCGCGGCGATGCCCACGTCGATGAGGCGAATGGGGTTGTCGGCCAGGTTGTCGGGGACGCAGATGACCACGTAGCCGTGCGGGCGCTCGCCCTCGGCCGGGCCGTCCCAGTCCTTGTAGAGGGCGGCCCAGCGCAGGTGGCCGAAGACGGCGTCGCACTCGTCCTTCTCGCCCACCACGCGGAAGCGCAGGAGCTGCATGTTGTTGCCGCACGGCGCCAGGCGCGCCGCGTCCACGAGACCCGTGAGGACGGTGCTCCCCACGCGCTTGTCGCTGAAGCGCCGATAGCTCCTCGACGCGGCCACCAGGTCCTGGAACTCCATCCCGTTCATGTGACTCCCCTCTGTCGTGCCAGGTCGTGCAAAAAGGGGGCGGGTCCCTTTTTGCACCCAAGCGTGTGTAAAAAGGGACCCGACCCCTTTTTGCACGCCGGGTTAGATGAGGCCCAGGCGGACGCAGGCGTTCCAGACGCCGTCCTCGTCTATGTGGTCGGTGACGTAGGTCGCCGCCGCCCTTGCCTCGGCGCCCCCGTTGCCCATGGCCACGGAGGTCCCCACCACGCCGAACATGTCGACGTCGTTGCCGCCGTCGCCAAAGGCCACGCACTCCTCGGGCGCGATGCCCAGGGCGTCCAGCAGGATGCGCACGCCCGCGTCCTTCCCGCCCGTGTCCGGCATGACGTCCGCGAAGACGTCGCTCCAGCGGGTCGCCTTGGTGTGGCGCGTGGCGTCGAGGACCACCCGCTCCTCCCCCGGACCCACCATGACGTTGAGCTGGTAGACGTCGTTCTCGAGCGCCCACGACACGTCGCCGGCCTCGTAATGGTTGTGCGTGAGGTCCACCATGGCCTGGGCGCGCTCGTCCATCGCGCTCATGTACATGCGGTCGCGCTCCATGAAGAGGCAGGTGTAGAGCCCGGCGCGGACCTGCTCCACCACCGTCTTGACGTCGTCCCTGTCCATGGGGTTGGAATGGATGACGCGACCGTCTGCCTCGACGAGCTGACCGTTTATGAGCACGGCCCCGCCAAACTCGGAGAGGTCGATCTTCTCCAGCAGGTACGAGGCGCGCCCCGTTGCCAGGAGCGGCACGATCCCCGCCGCCGCGAGCCGGTGTATGGCCTCGCGCGTGGAGGCGGGCTCGCAGTTCTGCGAGAGGCTGAGCGTGGTGCCGTCCACGTCAAAGAGGCAGGCGCGCACGCGCGTGGGCGTGGTCCACTCCCCCAGCGTCACGATGCCCGGGACGCGGCCCTTCTCGCCCGCCATGTTCTTCTCTGCCACGGGTACCCCCTAGAGCCCGGACGCGGCGATGGCGGCCACGGCCTCGCGCAGGCGCTCCGGCCCCATGACCAGCGCCATGCGCACGTAGCCCTCGCCCGAGGGGCCAAAGCTCGCGCCCGGGGTCACGATCACGCCCGCGCGCTCCATGAGCTCGAGCGAGAAGGACACGGAGTCCGTGCGGCCGTGCGGCAGGCGCGCCCAGACGAACATCGAGCCGTGCGCGTTGGGGCGCTCCCAGCCTATGGCCTCCAGGCCGTCGCAGAGAGCGTCGCGGCGCTCCTGGTAGAGCAGGCGCTGGCGTTCGACGGAGTCGCGCGGGCCCGTGAGCGCGGCGATGGCGGCGTCCTGCTCGGGGTAGAACATGCCAAAGTCCACCTGGCCGCGGAGCTTCCGCGCGGCGGCCACCACGTCCGGGCGACCCACCAGGAAGGACAGGCGCGCGCCCGTCACGTTGAAGGACTTGGAGAGCGAGAGGAACTCGACGCCCACCTCGAGCGCGCCCGGGTACGAGAGGAACGACCCGCCGGCCTCGCCGTCGAAGACGATGTCCGAGTAGGCGTTGTCGTGAATGACCACGAGGTCGTGCTCGCGGGCGAAGGCGATGGCCTCCTCGTAGACCTCCGGCGTGCCCACCGAGCCCACGGGGTTGGCGGGAAGCGAGAGGATGAGGTACTTGGCCGCGTCCGCCACGTCCGCGGGGACGTCGGCCAGGTGCGGCAGGAAGTCGTGCTCGGCCGTGAGCGGGTAGTAGAACGGCCTGGCCCCGGCGAGCAGCGTCGCGTTCTGGAAGACGGGGTAGCACGGGTCGGGTACGAGGCCCACGTCGCCCGGGTCGGCCAGCGCGGCGCACACGTAGCCCAGCCCCTCCTGGGTGCCGCGGCAGCTCGCCACCATGTCGCGCGTGATGCCGGCCACGCCGAAGCGGCTCTCGTAGTAGCCGCAGACGGCGTCGAGCAGCTCGTCCTTGTCGTGCAGCGAGTACTTCCAGTTGGCGGGGTCCGCCGCGCTCGCAAGCAGCGCGTCCACCACGTGCGCGGGCGGCTCGAAGTCAGGCGTGCCCACCGAGAGGTCGAAGACCTGCCGGCCCGCGGCCTCGAGCTCGCGCCGCCTAACGTTGAGCGCCGCGAACACCTCGTCGCCAAACAGGTCGAGCCGCTTTGAGAAGTCCATGTGCGTCCCCCTTGCATGCCACGCGGCGCGCGGGGCGGCACGCCCCCCGCCGCGGTTCTTGTGAGCGACCTCAACTCTACCCCTTGGGGGCGCCGCGCCGCCCGCCGAGCCGCTCACGGAAACATCAATGTCAATTTGAGGGAATGCTTTTTGCCGCCGCATTTTCCCTACCTGCGGCTATATGGATTATCTACAGCATATCTGCACCTTATCAACAATATCTTGTGTTTTTGTTGACACACGACCACTACCACTTGTGTCATAGTGGGTCTCGCGCACACTATATGGTGTGCCCAGGAGTAACTTACGAGCAGCTCAGCGCGCCCCTTGGGGCGCTCATTTTACGGGGAGTGAGGCAGGCCATGAAGATCATCAAGCGCAACGGCTCGGAGGTCACCTTCGACATCTCCAAGATCGAGAACGCCATCCGTGCCGCCAACGCGGAGGTGCCCCAGAGCGAGCGCCTCACCGAGCGCGAGGTCAAGTTCGCCTCCCTCAACGTCACGGACGAGTGCATGGAGGCCGGCCACACCGTCACGGTGGAGGAGGTCCAGGACCTCGTGGAGGACCAGCTCATGGCCCTCGACCACTTTGAGGTGGCCCGCAAGTACATCATCTACCGCTACGTGCAGAACCAGAAGCGCCACAAGAACACGACGGACGACAAGATCCTCGCGCTCATCGAGTGCAACAACGAGGAGGTCAAGCAGGAGAACTCCAACAAGAACCCCACCGTCGTCTCCGTCCAGCGCGACTACATGGCCGGCGAGGTCTCCAAGGACCTCACCATGCGCGAGCTGCTCCCCGCCGACATCGTGGAGGCCCACAACGAGGGCATCATCCACTTCCACGACTCGGACTACTTCGCGCAGCACATGCACAACTGCGACCTCATCAACCTCGAGGACATGCTGCAGAACGGCACGGTGATCTCCGGCACGCTCATCGAGCGCCCGCACAGCTTCTCCACCGCCTGCAACATCGCCACGCAGATCATCGCCCAGGTGGCCTCCTGCCAGTACGGCGGCCAGTCCATCTCGCTCACGCACCTCGCGCCCTTCGTGGACGTCTCCCGCCAGAAGATCCGCCGCCAGGTGGAGGCCGAGATGGCCGCCATCGACGCGCACCCCGGCGAGGAGAAGGTGGCCCAGATCGTCGAGGGCCGCCTGCGCGAGGAGGTCGCCCGCGGCGTGCAGACCATCCAGTACCAGGTGGTCACCCTCATGACCACCAACGGCCAGGCCCCCTTCATCACCGTGTTCATGTACCTCAACGAGGCCAAGAGCGAGCAGGAGAAGGCCGACCTGGCCATGTGCATCGAGGAGATGCTCAAGCAGCGCTACCAGGGCGTCAAGAACGAGGACGGCGTCTGGATCACCCCCGCCTTCCCCAAGCTCATCTACGTGCTGGAGGAGGACAACGTCCGCGAGGGCACGCCCTACTTCTACCTCACCAAACTCGCCGCCAAGTGCACGGCCAAGCGCATGGTGCCGGACTACATCTCCGAGAAGAAGATGCGCGAGTACAAGCTCTCCAAGGGCGAGACCGAGGGCAACGGCGACTGCTACACCTGCATGGGCTGCCGCTCCTTCCTCACGCCGGACCGCTCGGGCAACGGCTACGACAACGTGGCCAACGCCGGCAACTACGAGCCGGGCAAGCCCAAGTACTACGGCCGCTTCAACCAGGGCGTCGTGACCATCAACCTCGTTGACGTGGCCCTCTCCGCCAACCGCGACATGGACAAGTTCTGGGAGATCTTCGACGAGCGCCTGGAGCTCTGCCACCGCGGCCTGCGCTGCCGCCACGAGCGCCTGCTCGGCACCACCTCCGACGCCGCGCCGATCCTCTGGCAGTACGGCGCCCTCGCGCGCCTCAAGAAGGGCGAGAAGATCGACAAGCTCCTCTACGGCGGTTACTCCACCATCAGCCTCGGCTACGCCGGCCTCTACGAGTGCGTCAAGGCCATGACCGGCCACAGCCACACGGACAAGGAGGCCACGCCGTTCGCCCTGGCCGTCATGCAGCACATGAACGACAAGTGCGCGGAGTGGAAGGCCGCCGAGAACATCGACTACTCGCTCTACGGCACGCCGATCGAGTCCACCACCTACAAGTTCGCCAAGTGCCTGCAGCGCCGCTTTGGCATCGTCCCGGGCATCACGGACAAGGGCTACATCACCAACAGCTACCACGTCCACGTGACCGAGCCCATCGACGCCTTCACCAAGCTGCGCTTCGAGTCCGAGTTCCAGCGCCTCTCCCCCGGCGGGGCCATCTCCTACGTGGAGGTCCCGGACATGCAGGACAACCTCGAGGCCGTCATCTCCGTCATGCAGTACATCTACGACCACATCATGTACGCCGAGCTCAACACCAAGAGCGACTACTGCCAGGTGTGCGGCTACGACGGCGAGATCCAGATCGTGGAGGACGACGGCAAGCTCGTGTGGGAGTGCCCGCACTGCGGCAACCGTGACCAGTCCAAGATGAACGTGGCGAGAAGGACCTGCGGCTACATCGGCACCCAGTTCTGGAACCAGGGCCGCACCGAGGAGATCAAGGACCGCGTGCTGCACCTGTAGCATTCTCCCGCGGGACCGGAGGTAAGGCCCCGTGCTCAAACATTCTCGCGCTTCGCGCTGCGAAACTGCGCGCGGGACCTTACCTCCGGTCCCGCGCGCTCTGTTGTCTGTTGTCGGGGTGCAGCACGCGGTCCTTGGCCCGGCGCGTCCCCGAAGTTCTTCTCGGTAGAGGTGCTATACTGTGCTTGCAAGCCCCGTGATGACCGCTGGTTTCCATGTCACCGGGGCATTTTCGTATCTATCGGTCGGGAAGGAGGGCAATGAGTCAATCAACCGTCAGTGATTCTGGCGACGACACGTGGGTCGAGAGTTGGCTCTCCGAACCTCGGCTGGGAACATATCTCAACCGGTGCCACGGCAACAGAGACGAGGCGATGCGCCTCTATGAATGGAACACCGACCTCGGACTCGTCCTCCTGAAGGACATCGGATACTTTGAAGTCGCTCTTCGCAACGCCTATGACCGCGTCATAGGAGAGCGATGGCACGGCGATGAGCATTGGCTTTTTGACCCAAGCTCCCCCGTCAACATCCACATACCTCGTCGCACCCGAGCAGGCGCTCGTTTTGACGCAAACGCTCTCAATCGAAGCCTCATCGCGGAGGCGGGACAAGGGCACAAAGACAGGCTCGGTCCTGACTCAACGATTGCAAATCTTTCCTTTGGTTTTTGGGCGCACCTGACCGACAGGGCCCATGAGCGAGTGCTTTGGATTCCCTATCTGCACCATGCCTGGCCAGCCGGCACAAACCGCGCCATGCTCGACTCCGTGATTCGATCCATAGGCATCTGTCGGAACCGAATCGCCCACCACGAGCATCTCTTTGACCCAAAGGACGAGAATCTTGTCCCCGCCCTCGTCGATCGCAATATCGTCACGCTCTTTTGCCAGCTCGTTCCCGAGAACACGCTCTTCTCGCCCGGCGGTCCCTCTTCGGTGGACCGCTTCCTGAAACGACGTCCCATGCCAAGCGACCTGAAGTCGTCGGGGGACGATACATGCGAACAAGCCATCGTCGAGTACTTCTCCATGTGGGTGCGACGTGACTTCTCACGCTTTGACGAGCTCTTCTCGCCGGACTGCATCTATGAGGAGTGTTACGGGCCCGTCTACGCCGGCCTTGACGAGATGCACCAATGGATTGATTTCATGCTCGCCCACCAGACGGTCACGGCGTGGGACATCCACTCGGTCGAGCCTGGCCGGGACAACGGAACCCTCTTTGTGTCGTGGACCTTTTCCGCCACGGAGAACGAGAGCTACACCTTTGACGGGATTTCACGGATTCACTTTGACGCGGACGGTCAGATAGACCACGTGAAGGAATATCGGGCGGATCACGAACAGCGCCACCCCTTTGAGTCGAAAGGCTGAGCACCCATGAACTACGCGAACATCAAGTACTGCGACATCGCAAACGGGCCGGGCGTGCGCACCACGCTCTTCGTCTCGGGGTGCCGCCTGCACTGCCCCAACTGCTTCAACGAAGAGGCCTGGGACTTCGAGGCCGGCGAGCCCTTCACCCAGGAGGTGGCCGAGAAGATCATGGACTCGATGGACGTGCCCTACGTGGGCGGCCTCACCATCCTGGGCGGCGAGCCCATGGAGCCGGAGAACCAGGCCGGGCTCGTGGGCTTTCTCGAGGCGGTGCGCAAGCGCTTTGGGGGCGACAAGTCCATCTGGCTCTTCTCGGGCCACACCTGGGACCAGCTCGCGCCCGGAGGCGCCTGGAACCTGGGAGACGTCACGGACCGGCTGCTCGACACGCTGGACGTCCTCGTGGACGGACCCTTCGTGCAGGACCTGCACGACATCACGCTGCGCTTCCGCGGCTCCTCCAACCAGCGGCTCATTGACGTCCCCGCCACGCTCGAGACGCCGGGCGACGACGTCGTCTGGTGGGAGGACGAGCCGATCTTCTCCACGCACACGATGTAGCCGCGGGGATGACGGGTTGACAGCTTGCTCAGGCCATGACAGCCTGCTCAGGTCAAACTGTCATGGGCCCATGACAGTTTGACCTGAGCA
>CALUJT010000031.1 GCA_944321005.1 uncultured Atopobiaceae bacterium
CGCTCGTTCTTCGACTACTTCAACCAGCTCTTCGCGCAGGTGACCAACCCGCCCATCGACGCGCTGCGCGAGAGCATGGTCACGAGCACGGTGCTCTACCTCGGCAACCACGGCAACCTCCTCGAGGACTGCCGGGACACCTGCCGCCTGGTGCGCCTGCCCGGCCCCATGCTCTCGGACGACGACTTCCGCAGGGTCTGCGGCATCGACCTCGTGGGCTTCCGCGTCGCGCACGTGCGGGCGGCGTACCCTCGTGCTGGAGGCGAGGGCGCCCTCGAGCGCGCCCTCGACGAGCTGGCCCAGGAGGCCGAGAAGAGCGTCCGCTCCGGCGCCAACATCGTGGTGGTCTCGGACCGCGCGGGGGAGGGCGAGGTGAGCGTGCCCTCGCTCCTGGCCCTGGGCTGCGTCCACAACCACCTCATCCGCTGCGGCCTGCGCACGCGCACTGACCTCGTGGTGGAGACGGGCGACGCGCTCTCGGCGCACGACTTCGCGTGCCTCGTGTCCTTCTCGGCCTCCGCGATCCACCCCTACATGGCGCACGAGTGCATCCGCGACCTCTGCGTCCGCGGCGAGCTCGACCTCTCGCCCGAGGAGGCGTGCGCCAACTACGACCGAGCCGCCACGGCGGGGATCGTCTCGATCATGTCAAAGATGGGCATCTCCACCATGCAGGGCTACCACTCCGCGCAGATCTTCGAGATCCTGGGCCTCTCGGACGAGCTGGTGGAGCGGCACTTCACGTACACGGCCACGCGGGTGGGCGGCCTCACGACGGCGGACCTCCAGCGCGAGCTCGACGTGCGCCACGACGCCGCGCTCGCGCTCGCCAAGGGCCCCGCGCCCGACCAGCTCCCCACGCTCGGCCTCACCAAGTGGCGCCCGGTGGGCGGCGAGGAGCACCTCATAGACCCCAAGGCCATCTACTTCCTGCAGCGCGCGTGCCGCGAGGGGGAGTACGGGCTCTTCAGGGAGTTCTCCCGCTGGGTGCACCGTCCCGGCCGCGCCGTCACCCTGCGCGACCTCATGGACTTCTCGCCCTCGCGGCCGCCCGTGCCGCTGGAGGAGGTGGAGCCCGCGGAGAGCATCGTGCGCCGCTTTAACACGGGCGCGATGAGCTATGGCTCCATCAGCAGCGAGCAGCACGAGTGCCTGGCGATCGCCATGAACCGCCTGCACGGGCGCTCCAACACCGGCGAGGGAGGCGAGGACCCGGCGCGCGAGACGCCGCTGCCAAACGGGGACTCGCGCCGCTCGGCCATCAAGCAGGTGGCGTCCGGCCGCTTTGGCGTCACGAGCCGCTACCTGGTCTCGGCGGACGAGATCCAGATCAAGATGGCCCAGGGCGCCAAGCCCGGCGAGGGCGGCCACCTGCCCGGCAAGAAGGTCTACCCGTGGATCGCGGAGGTGCGCCAGTCCACGCCCGGCGTGGGCCTCATCTCCCCGCCGCCGCACCATGACATCTACTCGATCGAGGACCTGGCGGAGCTCATCTTCGACCTCAAGTGCGCCAACCCGGGGGCGCGCGTCTCCGTGAAGCTCTGCGCGCTCGCGGGCGTGGGTACCATCGCCACGGGCGTGGCCAAGGGCGGTGCCGACAAGATCTTGATCTCCGGGCACAACGGCGGGACGGGCGCCGCGCCGCGCGACTCGATCTACCACGCGGGCATCCCGTTCGAGATCGGCCTGGCCGAGACCCAGCAGACGCTGCTTCGAAACGGCCTGCGCTCCCGCGTGGTGCTGGAGACGGACGGCAAGCTCATGAGCGGGCGCGACGTGGCGATGGCCGCGCTTTTGGGCGCCGAGGAGTTCGGCTTCGCCACCATGCCGCTCATAGCCTGCGGCTGCCTCATGCAGCGCGACTGCCAGCGAGACACCTGCCCGGCGGGCATCGCCACGCAGAACTGCCGCCTGCGCGGGCGCTTCTCGGGGAAGCCCGAGCACGTGGTGCGGTACATGACCTACGTGGCGGAGGAGCTGCGTGAGATCATGGCGCGGCTGGGCTTCCGCACGGTGGAGGAGATGGTGGGGCACGCGGAGTGCCTGAGGCAGGTCCCCGTGGAGGGCGCGGCCAACTGGAAGGCCAACCTCCTGGACCTCTCCGACCTCCTGGCGCCGGGCAGCTGCGAGTACGGGCGCGCCGTCCCCGGGGCGGACTGCCCCCACTCCCTGCCCCAGATGGCGCCCGACCTCGAGCTCGACCGAACGCTGGACGCAACGCTCCTCGTGCCCTACACGGCCTCCGCTCGCGAGCACCTGGAGCCCGTGCGGTTCCGCGCGGACATAGACAACGTCAACCGGTGCGTGGGCACGCTCCTGGGCAGCCACGTCACGCGCCGTCACCCGGAGGGCCTGCCCGAGGGCTCCGTCACGGTGGACTGCGAGGGGTCCGCCGGGCAGAGCTTCGGGGCGTTCCTGCCGGCGGGCGTTACCCTCAGCATCTCGGGCGACGCCAACGACTACTTTGGCAAGGGGCTCTCCGGCGGCGTGCTCGCGGTGAGGCCCCCCGAGTCCGCCACGTACAAGTTCGACGAGAACGTCATCGTAGGAAACGTCGCCTTCTACGGCGCCACGGGCGGCCGCGGCTTTGTGAACGGCCTCACCGGCCAGCGCTTCTGCGTGCGCAACTCCGGCGCCACGGTGGTGGCCGAGGGCGTGGGCGCCCATGGGTGCGAGTACATGACCGGCGGCTGCGTGGTCGTGCTTGGCGAGGTGGGCCCCAACTTCGCGGCGGGCATGTCCGGCGGCGTGGCCTACGTCTACGACCGCTTCGGCACGCTCGCGAGCCGCTGCAACACCGAGCTCGTTGACCTCGTGGCCCCGGACGAGAAGGACCTCGAGCTCGTGAGGTCGCTGATCGAGGAGCACGTGCGGCGCACGCAGAGCCCGCGCGGCATCAAGATGATTTACCAGTTCGAGAGCGCGAGCCAGAGCTTCGTGAAGGTGCTGCCGCGCGACTACGGGCGCGTGATGGCGCTCGTGGGCGAGGCGGAGGGCCACGGGGCCAGCCGCGAGGAGGCGCTCGGGCTCGCGTTCGAGGCCATGAGGGAGGAGTAGACGATGGGCAAGCCCGGAGCATATCTCACGGTGGGCCGTCGCGCCCACGCCCTGCGCCCGGTGGCGGAGCGCACCCGCGACTACGCTGAGCTCCACGAGCAGCTCTCGCCCGAGCTCCAGCGCGTTCAGGCGAGCCGCTGCATGATGTGCGGCGTGGCCTTCTGCCAGGCCGGCATTGGATTTGGCGGCGCGCGCCCGAGCGGCTGCCCCCTCCACAACCTGATCCCGGAGTGGAACCACCTCGTCTTCCGCGGGCTCTGGCGCGAGGCCGCCGAGCGCCTGGCCTTGACCTCGCCGCTGCCCGAGTTCACGAGCCGCGTGTGCCCGGCGCTCTGCGAGGCGGCGTGCAACCTGGGGTGCCACGACGAGCCCGAGACCATCCACGACAACGAGCGCGCGATCTCGGACTGGGAGTGGGCGCACGGTGGGCCGCGGAGGTTCGCGCCGGCGGCTCCGGACGCCCCGCGCGTGGCCGTGGTGGGCTCCGGCCCGGCGGGCCTCGCCGCGGCCTGGGAGCTCGCGCGCTGCGGCGCCCACGTGACGGTGGTGGAGCGAGCGGACCGCGCGGGCGGGCTCCTCATGTACGGCATCCCCAACATGAAGCTGCCCAAGGACGTGGTGGAGCGGCGCGTGCGCCTCATGGAGGAGCTCGGGATCGAGTTTCGTCTGGGGACGGACGCTGCCGAGAAGGACGTGGCCTCGTCTCTTATCGCGGACAGCGACGCCGTGGTGGTGGCTGCGGGCGCGCGCCGGCCGCGCGGGCTCTCCGCGGCGGGCTTCGAGGCCGGCCTCGCCTCCGGAGGCGTCGTCTATGCCGTGGACTACCTCACGGCCTCGACCCGCGCGCTCCTCGACGGCGGCGAGCCCGCGCCGAGCGCCGAGGGCCTTGACGTGGTGGTCATCGGGGGCGGGGACACGGGCAACGACTGCCTGGGCACCGCGGTGCGTCAGGGCGCGCGCTCCGTGCGCCAGCTCGAGTTCCTGCCCCGTCCGGCGGACCCGGCGGCGCCGGGGGCCGTGCGCTGGCCCGAGTGGCCGAGCGTCTGCAAGACCGACTACGGCCAGGAGGAGGCCATCGCCCTCATGGGCGGCGAGATGCGCCTCTGGGCTGCCGACACGCGCGAGGTCCTTCTCGACGCCGTGGGCGCGGTGCGCGGGATAGCCGTCGTCGACGTGGACTGGTCGGGCGGCTCGCCCGCGCCCGTGGAGGGGAGCGAGCGGGAGATCCCGGCGCAGCTCGTGCTCGTGGCGTGCGGCTTCGCGGGGCCGGAGCGCGACGTGCTCGACGCCCTGGGCGTCGCGACGAGCGAGCGCGGACTGCCCCTGTGCGAGCCTGGGACGCACCGCGCGGGAGGTCGGGTCTTCGTGGCGGGCGACGTGCGGACGGGGTCGTCCCTCGTGGTGAGCGCCATCGCGGACGCCATGGCCTGCGCGGGCGAGGTCGCGGCTGAGCTGGGGCTCTAGCCATGGCGGGATGGGACCCCACGGTCGGCACCGGCGAGAAGGACGGCGCGGGCGGTCGCGACGCCCCCGCCGGCATCGTCTGGCTGGAGAAGGGGGAGGAGCGCGCGTTCGAGCCGCTCCCCGAGCTCAGGAGGCCCTGGCTGGAGGAGTCGTCCGCCTGGGGCGTGGCTCCCGGCAACAAGCCCGAGGCGGGCGGGCCGTCGGGCGACTCGCCGGAGCCCCCGGAGCTCATCTGGCTGTAGCTGGGAGAGCGCTGTGGCCGTGACGCGGTGCGGCGTAGTCCGGTCTTGGGTCCGTTCGGACGGTCCGGCGGGCGGAAGCGTCCGCCTGCGCCCAAGACCGGACGGTGCGTCCGTCACGCCGCGCCAGGCCCGTTCTTCTCGACCGTTCTTCTCGCCGGCTCGGACTAGTCGTCCGTGTCCGGGCGACCGGCGTAGTTGAGCCCGCCCACCAGGCGGCGCAGCTCGGCATCGCGCCCGCGGACGAGCGCCTCGGCGAGCGCGGGGTAGGCGAGGCGCGCCTCGTCGAAGAGGTCGGCAACGCTCTCGTGGCGCACCTTGGCGGTGAAGGGGTCCTCCCAGGGGCGGCACTCGAGGTTGGCGGCGGGGCACTCGTTGCTGCGCCGCACGTAGTGGGCCATGGCCTCCGCGCGAGAGCGGCCGCGTGTCAGGCGCTCCACGGTGCCCGCCGCGCGCGAGAGCGGGGAGCGGGCCGGGTCTATGAGGCGGTAGAGGCGCTCGTAGTCGCGCACGCTGGCAACGTACTCGCGCGCGCTCACGGCCACGCCAAAGACGGCGAGCGCCATCTGCGAGAAGAGCGCGCCGCCCACGCGCTCGATCCGCTCGGTGCGCATGAGGTTGCCCGCGGCGGGACGCTCCTCCACGGTGGCGCTGCAGCGCTCCCACAAGATCCAGGAGTCGATGTCCGACTCGATGAGCGCGTGCACCTCGCCGGAGGAGCCCTCCAGGTCGGGGTCCGCGGCGCAGATGGCGCGCTGCTGGGAGACCACGAAGGGGTGGACGGCGCGGTCGAGCGCGTAGTGGCCGAGCAGGCCCAGCACGAAGGCGCGGCCCACGCGCTCGTCTGCCGGGGGCAGGTGGCTCACGCCGTCCCTCAGCGTCATGAACGCGCGCGTGACGCGGCCGCCCTGGATCGTGGAGGCGAGTGCGTGGGTGCGCGCCGCGAGCGAGGGCAGCGTGGAGAAGCGCGCAAAGAGCGGGTCGGGGCCCTGGTTGCCCAGCAGGAAGGCGAGAAGCTCCTCCTCGCCCGAGACGACGTCCGCGGGCAGGGACCGAGCGACGTCCTCGCCAAAGACGTGGTGCGTGATGATTGCGGGCATGCGCGCTCCTTTCTCGGCAACGCAACTAGGTTAGCACGCGGGCGAGGTAGTAAAGTGACGGTGTGGGCAACGCCGGACGACGTTTTGAGGGGGGACCCCGTGATACGCAAGGACCGTGAGATAACCGACCGCGCCGCGCAGCTCGCCATCATCGAGGCATGCGACGTCTGCCGCGTGGCGCTCAACGACCCCGAGAGCGGCTACCCCTACGTGGTGCCGCTCAACTTTGGCGAGGAGGTCTCCGGCGACGACGTGACGCTCTACTTCCACAGCGCCCGGCGCGGGACGAAGCTCGACCTCATCGCGCGCGACCCGCGTGCCACCTTCGAGATGGACTGCGACCATGAGCTCATCTTCTACAGCGAGCGCATGGACTGCACGATGGGCTACCGCAGCGTGATCGGGCACGGGACGATCGAGATCGTGCCGGAGGAGGAGAGGCTTCACGGCCTGCGTGTCCTCATGCGCCACTACCACGCCGAGGACTTCGACTTCTCCCTCAAGCTGCTGCCCGCGACCACGGTGCTGCGCCTGCGCGTGGAGCAGATGTGGGGCAAGCGCCGCAACAACGACCGTCCCGGCGCGCTCCGCTGGGTGCCGCCGGAGCGCTAGCCTACGCCTCGGGCGCGAGGCTCCCGGGCCCTTGCCTGGGGCGCGCGTCCCTCCCTTCCTGTGGGCGCCGCCCCATCGGGCTGTGGTGACAATTTCGGCCGGCGATTGGGTGATCTGGTGCCCGCGCGCTTTCGATTCGGACCGCTCTGTCGCAAATCTCGGGCGATTGGGCATAAGACCTTATATCAAATGAGGGCATAATCAGCTATGTTGCCCAATTGTCCGAGAAATCTGACGCAGGGGGCGAGCGGACGGCCAAATCGCATCCGCCTGTGCTCTGGGGGCATCGCTCGCATCAAACGTTGTGCCCAATCGCCCGGGAATATCGCATGGCCCGTCAGAGGGATGCCCCGCGCGGGCCCCTGCGGCGCGCCGTCCCGCCCAGAAGAACCGCCGATAAGAACCGTCGAGAAGAACCCGCGCCCGCGGCTATCCCTCGAAGCCGGCGTCCTCCAGAAGGCCCGTTCCGTCCGCCGCGGCGGTGGCCAGCTCGTCGCAGCGCTCGTTCTGGGGGTGGCCCGCGTGGCCCTTCACCCAGACCCACGTCACGTCGTGCGGCTCGGCGGCGGCAATCAGCCGCTGCCAGAGGTCCACGTTCTTCACGGGTTGCTTGCTCGCGGTCTTCCACCCGTGCCGCTGCCAGCCCGGAATCCACCCCTTGTTGAAAGCGTTCACCACGTACTGGGAGTCCGTCGTCATGGTGACGGCGCAGGGCCGGCGCAGCGCCTCGAGCGCGGCGATGGCGCCCATGAGCTCCATGCGGTTGTTGGTGGTGCGTCGGTACCCGGCGCTGAGCTCGCGCTCGTGGGCGCATCCGTCCGGCCCCACGTAGCGCAGGACCGTGCCGTATCCGCCCGGCCCCGGGTTGCCGCGCGACGAGCCGTCCGACCACGCCTCCACGCGCATGAGTCCCGCGGTCCGCGCGTTCTTCTCGCCCGCCACGCCCGCGCCGTCTGCCACGCCCGTGCCGGCGAAATCCTCCCAGCTCGCCACTACTTGGCCTCCGCCCAGTTGCTGCCGTAGGAGACCTCGGCCAGAAGCGGCACGCGCAGCGTGACCACGCCCTCCATCGTCTCGCGCACGAGCGCGCTCACGGCCTCGACCTCCGCCTCGGGGACCTCGAGGTCCAGCTCGTCGTGGATCTGCAGCACGAGCTTGGCCGCCAGTCCCTCCTCGTGCAGGCGCGCGGCCACGCGTACCATGGCGATCTTGATGATGTCCGCCGCGGTGCCCTGCATGGGGTGGTTCATGGCCGTGCGCTCGCCAAAGGCCACGAGCTGGCGGTTCTTCTGCTTGAACTCGCGGATGTGGCGCTTGCGGCCAAAGAGGGTCTCGGCGTAGCCCAGCTCGTGGGCGCGCCGGACGGCGCCGTCCAGAAACGCGCGCACGCCGGGGTATGCCTCGAAGTAGCGGTCGATCATCTCCTGCGCCTCGGCGCGGGGGATCTTGAGGGAGGTGGCCAGGCCAAAGGCCTGCTGGCCGTAGACTATGCCAAAGTTCACCGCCTTGGCGCGGCTGCGCAGGGCGGGGGTGACCTCCTCCACGGGCACCCCGAAGACGCGCGCCGCGGTGGTGGCGTGGAAGTCCGCGCCCTCGCAGAAGGCCGCGATCAGGTGCTCGTCCCCGGAGAGGTGGGCGAGCAGGCGCAGCTCGATCTGCGAGTAGTCGCAGGCGAGAAACACGCTGCCCTCGGGCACCGTGAAGGCCTGGCGCACGCGGTGGCCGAGCTCCGAGCGGGTGGGGATGTTCTGGAGGTTGGGGTCGGAGCTCGAGAGGCGCCCGGTTGCCGTCACCGTCTGGTTGAGCGTGGTGTGGATGCGCCCGTCCCCGGCCACGAGGGCGGGGAGGGCGTCGAGGTAGGTCGACTTGATCTTGGCGCGCTCGCGGTACTCGAGGACCTCCGCCACGATCGGGTGGCTCACGGCCAGGTCCCCCAGGACCTTGGCGTTGGTGGAGTAGAAGCCGCGCTTGGTGCGCTTGAGGCCGTACGTCGGGAGCCCCAGAACGTCGAAGAGCACGTGGGAGAGCTGCTGGGGGGAGTCTATGTTGAAGTCCTCCCCGGCCTCGGCGTGGATCCTCTCCACCATGGCGTCGATTTCCGAGCCGAGCTCCGAGGACTGCGCTGCGAGCACGCCCGTGTCCACGGCGAGGCCCAGGCGCTCCATCTCCGCGAGCACGGGCAGGAGAGGCATCTCCATGTCGTCGAAGAGCCCGGCGGAGCCGTCCTTCTCCAGGCGCGCGCGCAGCACGGGCACGAGGCGCGCGGCGCAGACGGCGTCCAGTGCCGCGGCGGGGAGCTCGTCGGTGGGGGCGGGCAGGGCGTCGGCGAGGTAGGCCTCGGCGAGCTCGGGCACGGCAAAGCCACCGCGCTCGGAGTCGAGCAGGTAGGCCGCCACGGCGACGTCAAAGATCCGCGCGGGGTCCACCTCGCGCGGGGGGAGGGCCTCCGGCTCGGAGGAGTCCGCGGGAGAGAGCGCGTGCACGAGGGCCTTCACGTCGCCCGCCGCCAGGAGCCCCTCGCGGAAGAGGCGCTCGAGCGCGGCGTCCGCGTCGTCGCCCTCGATTCGGCAGATCTTCTCGCCCGCAGCCGCCCACAGCACGTGGGAGAGCCCAAAGAGCGCCCCCTCGGCGCGATCGTCGTCGATTGCCACGCCCACCCAGGCGCCCCCCTCTATCGCCTCGTCAAGGGCGCGGGCGGCCTCGGCTCCGGTGACGGGCGCGGGGAGCTCGACGGTCGCAGCGCGCGCGGCGGGCTCCTGGGGCAGCGCGGCACGGGCGGCGGCAACCGCGTCCTCGCCGGCAAGGCGCACGAGGCGCGAGGTCATGCCCGTGAAGCCCAGCGCGGAGAAGGCGCGCGCCACCTCCGCCGGGTCGAAGGTGGGGAAGCGCGCGTCGGAGAGGTCGAGCTCTATG
This sequence comes from uncultured Atopobiaceae bacterium, assembly GCA_944321005.1. GTDB lineage: Bacteria > Actinomycetota > Coriobacteriia > Coriobacteriales > Atopobiaceae > Thermophilibacter. Next base: position 9,386 of record CALUJT010000031.1, read on the forward strand.
GGCGCGTCCGTGCGAATCGTGGCCACCTGGCGGGAGACCAGCGCGTCGTCTATGTGGGCGCGCAGGTTCTCGCCCATCTTGCCCTTGACCTCGTCCGCGTGGGCGATGACCTCGTCCAGGCTTCCGTACTGCACGATGAGGGCGGCGGCCTTCTTGGGGCCTATGCCCGGCACGCCGGGGATGTTGTCGGAGGAGTCGCCCTTGAGGCCGTAGAAGTCGGGCACGAGCTCGGGCGTGATGCCGTGGTAGAGGTCCTCCACCGTGGAGGGGTCCATGATCGTGACGTCCGTGACGCCCTTCTTGGTGGAGACCACCTTCACGCGGTCGGTCGTGAGCTGGTACATGTCGCGGTCGCCGGTGAACAGCAGCATCGTGTAGCCGGCGGCCTCGCCGCGGCGGGCGAGCGTGCCCAGGATGTCGTCCCCCTCCCAGCCCTCGAGCTCGGCCACGGGCACGTCCAGCGCGCCCAGGAGCTCCTTCACCATGGGGAACTGCTCGCGCAGCGCCGGGTCCATGGGCGGGCGCTGGGCCTTGTACTGCGGGAGCATCTCCATGCGCACGCGCGGCTTGCCCTTGTCAAAGGCGCAGATCACGCCGTCCGGGCGGAACGTGTCCACCATCTTGACGAACATGTTGAAGAATCCGAACAGCGCGCCCGTGGCGCGGCCGTCCGGCGCGTTCATGGGCTGACGGATCGCGTGGAACGCGCGGTGCATGAGCGAGTTGCCGTCGATGACGGCGATGGTGCGGGTCGCGGTGTCGGCGCCGGGGGTCTCGGGCATGGCGGTCCTCTCGTCTCGTTTGCTCGCCCCATTGTAGGCGAGAAGGACGGGGGCTTGCGGGATTTCCTAACCGGCGCCCCGCGCCTGCCGGCCGCCATGGCCTGCATCCCGCGGCCGACCCGGACCTGTCGCAATCGCGCGTCCTTCTCGCCATGAAATGGTCCTGAAGTTGCAACCAAACCCGACCATGCACTTCACGCGAGGGCAACGGCTGTGAAACAATGGGCACGTAACGTTATCCGCCGTAAGCCACACGCCAACGACGAAAAGGGGCGCACATGGGCAAGGACAAGGTCACACAGGAGTTCGGCAGCCTGCTGTTCACTGACGCCGTGATGCAGGAACGGCTCCCCAAGCCTACGTACAAGGAGCTTCGTCAGGTCATCGACGACGGCAAGCCGCTCGACCTCGACATCGCCAACGAGGTCGCCCACGCCATGAAGGAATGGGCGCTCGAGAAGGGCGCCACGCACTTCGCGCACTGGTTCCAGCCGCTCACGGGCATCACCTCCGAGAAGCACGACAGCTTCCTCACGCCCATCAACGACGGAACGATCCTCATGTCCTTCTCGGGCAAGGAGCTCGTTCAGGGCGAGCCCGACGCCTCGAGCTTCCCCTCGGGCGGGCTGCGCGCCACCTTCGAGGCCCGCGGCTACACCGCCTGGGACCCCACGAGCCCGGCCTTCATCAAGGACGAGGTCCTCTGCATCCCCACCGCCTTCGTCTCCTACACCGGTGAGGCGCTCGACAAGAAGACGCCGCTTTTGCGCTCGCAGGTCGCCCTCGAGAAGCAGGCCAAGCGCGTGCTGGCGCTCTTTGGCCGCGAGCCCAAGCGAGTCTTCACCACCATCGGCCCCGAGCAGGAGTACTTCCTCGTGCGCGAGGAGGACTACGAGAGGCGCCCCGACCTCATCTACTGCGGCCGCACGCTCTTTGGCTGCGAGCCGGTCAAGGGCCAGGAGCTCGAGGAGCACTACTTCGGCGCCATCCGGCCCACCGTCAACGACTTCATGAAGGAGGTCGACGACGAGCTCTGGAAGCTGGGCGTTCCGGTGAAGACCAAGCACAACGAGGTCGCCCCGTCCCAGCACGAGCTCGCCCCGATTTTCGAGCAGGGGTCGCTCGCCATTGACGACAACCTCCTCACCATGGAGAAGCTCAAGCTGCTTGCCACGCGCCACGGCCTTGCCTGCCTCGAGCACGAGAAGCCCTTCGAGTACGTGAACGGCTCCGGCAAGCACAACAACTGGTCCATCTGCGCCGACGGCAAGAACCTGCTCGAGCCCGGCGACGTGCCCTCCGAGAACCTGCAGTTCCTGGTGTTCCTGGCGGCGCTCGTGGCCGCCGTCGACGAGCACGCCGACCTGCTGCGCATGAGCGTGGCCTCCGCCGGCAACGACCACCGTCTCGGCGCCAACGAGGCGCCGCCGGCGATCATCTCCGTCTTCCTGGGAGACCAGCTCCACGCCATCGTGGAGGCCCTGATCAACAAGGAGGAGCCGGAGGTCCACGAGGCCGAGCGCATGGACCTGGGCGTGCCCGCGCTGCCCGACCTGCTGCGCGACTCCACCGACCGCAACCGCACCTCGCCCTTCGCCTTCACGGGCAACAAGTTCGAGTTCCGCATGTGCGGCAGCCAGCAGAACCTGGCCGACCCCAACGTGGTGCTCAACACCGCCGTGGCCGAGCAGTGCGACCGCTTTGCCACCAAGCTCGAGGGCAAGACCGGCGACGAGTTCACCAACCTGGCCCTTCGCTGGGTGCGGCACACCCTGCGCGACCACCAGCGCGTGCTCTTTGAGGGCAACGGCTACTCCGAGGAGTGGGAGGCCGAGGCCGAGCGGCGGGGCCTGCCCAACCTCAAGACCACCCCGGACGCGCTGCCGTGCATGGTCAAGCCCGAGAACATCGCGTTCTACGAGAAGTATCACGTGCTCGACGCGGCGGAGATTCACGCGCGCTACGTCTCCAAGGCCGAGCAGTACGCCAAGCTCCTCAACATCGAGGCCAACACGATGGTCTACATGGCGCGCCACCTCTACCTTCCCGCGCTCTCCGAGTACTCGGGCGACCTTGCCTCGACGGTGGCCACCAAGGCCGAGATCGGGATCGAGGCCCCGGTGGAGAAGGAGCTCGTGCGCCTGCTCACCGAGGGAATCGCCGCGGTTCACGACTCCGCCGGCGAGCTCGAGCGCGTGAACGCCGAGGCCCAGGCAATCTGTGACCCGCAGGCGCAGTGCGACGCCTACCGCGACGCGGTGCTGCCGGCGATGGACGTGCTGCGCACCGCCGTCGACGGCATGGAGAAGATCTGCGGCGCCGACTACTGGCCCGTGCCCACCTACAACCAGATGCTCTTCTGGGTGTAGCCCCTCGTCTCCCGCCGAGAAGAACCTCGCGTCGCACAGCCGCCCCGCGTGCCCTCCCGGCGCGCGGGGCGGCGCCGTGGAGCGTGGCGCCTGCGCGCGGGGGCGGCGCCCGGCGGGAACGGGGCGCGATTGGGTAGCATGTTTGATGCGTTTCGCTCCTTCCCATCAAACATGCCGCCCAATCGTTCCACGAAGCTGGCAGACTCGGGGGATTGCAGGTTCTTCTCGCCCGCTCAAGGCACTGGCGCATAAGAAGCTGTACCCAACGGGAGGGGATTTCCGCAGAATCGTGGCTCTGAGGCGCGCGGGGGAAGGCAACTGCCCAATGGGACGGGTTTTCCGGCAGCGAAAGAGGGCGAGCGGCGGCACCGGGGGACGTGCCGCCGCGACTAGCGGTCCCTCCGCGCGTCGGCGTCGTTGAGGCGCGCCACGATGCGCGTCAGCTCGCGCGCGAACTCGTCCATCGGCCCGCGCCACACGGCGTCGCGCGGCCGCGCGTGGCCAACGTACGCCGTGCGCAGTCCGCAGTCCGGGCGGACGATGTCGCGCCGGGCGTCGTTGCCCACCATGAGGCACTCCTCGAGGCGCACTCCCAGCTGGTTGGCGAACTCCTGGTAGTAGCGCACGCTCGGCTTGCACCGGGTGGAGTTGGAGTAGGTGGACACGAGCGCGAAGTCGCCCTCGCTCACGTCCGCCCAGCCCATGCGCGCGCGGTCGCACTCGAGCGAGAACGTGGGGTTGGTGGCGAGCGCGCAGGTGAGGCCGGAGGACCACACGGCGTCGATCGCCCTTCTCGCCCCCTCCACCGGGCGCGCGCCCACCACGCCCCCGGAGAAGCCGGGGACCATCTCGTGCTCGTAGTAGTCCACGAGGTCGCGAATCGCGGGGTCGTCGAGCGGGATTCCGCAGGCCGAGAAGAACGTCTGGTTGAAGAGCTGCTCGTTGGTGAGGGAGTCCTGACGGTCCTGGGAGTCTA
>CALUJT010000032.1 GCA_944321005.1 uncultured Atopobiaceae bacterium
CCATCCTCGCGCGCTCCGCCGGGTCCTCCGGCAGGTCGGCGCCCCAGTCGCGCCACTCCGTCTGCTCGGGCCCCTCCGCCACGCCGGCCCCCTCCCGCTCGCGGCGGGCGCGCGCCGCGTACCTCGGGCTGCCCTCGCCGTGCGCGCAGTGCATGCGCGCCGCCCTGTCGGGCATCTCGGTCGCGGCGAGCCCGCCCGCCTCCTCCATCCTCAGCCAACGATACGGGTTGTCGCGGTTCGGGAACAGCGGCAGCCGCCGGCACGCCTCCGCGACGCTCAGGCCGCTGCGGTGGAACTCCCAGAGGATCCCATCGCGCTCCTCCTTGGTGTACATCGGACTCCCTCCCTGGACCAAAGTTGGTCCGAGATTATGTCCGAGGTCCCCTATCGTGTGACTGCACGGTTTTGATGGCTTCCAGCGAGTGGTGGGAGATTGTTTCGCTGAACTGACGAGCTGCCCACTTTTCCTACGACCCGTAGTGCCAGAACAGCAGGATAATCCTCGCCACAAACCTCGCCCACAGCAGGAAGAACTTGCCGATCGCACACAGTACACGCTTGGCCACGCCCATCTCACACGCTCCTACTCGAGAGTATCGTCCGAGTAAACATTAGCAGCCACGTCGGACACAAATTCATAGCTGGCCTCCGTCATGCCGAGCATCGTGTACATGCGCTCTCTGTCCTCCTCATGCGACCCATTGGGCCCGAGCATTCCCATGATCGCATCGTGCATGTTCGCGACGCGGGCGGCGATGCATGAGGAGCCCTTAGAGAGGCCGCAGAGCAGGTCGGTGGTCTCGTCGAGCCGCGCGACGTCACAGAGGTCGGGGCCAATCCTGAGCCACTGCAACCTGCCGTCGATCTCTATCGATTGCGCTTTCGCGACCTCCGCGTCCGAGAGCACGTGGACGCGGCATCCAGGCGAGCGCTGGGCTAGGGGTAGCGCGTCGTCCTCGGTGGGACCTTGCGGCACCCGGTACCAACTCACCTCGACCCATAGGCCACCGTCTATGGCCACCCGGAAGTCGGTGAGCGCGTTGCCCATGCCGAGCGGGCTCGTGGTGGTCAGGGCGTTGGTGTCGAACGTCTCCACTGATCCGTCCTCGTAGTGCACGGTGACCTTCATCGCTCGTCCCTCCCGTCTCGCGTGGTCTCGGGCACGGTCGCCTGGCGTGCGAATTCGCTACTGCCCAGGGAGTGCCCATGCGTGTCCCTCGCGCTTGCAGGGCCGTCTGCGTGTCGCGTGCCGCCGCGCGCCTTCGACCTCTCCGGGAGTATCGCGTGCTCCGCGCAGTACTCCCTCACTCGCTCGAGCTTTGCCACGCTCGCATCGCGGTTGGGCGTCCTCTCAAGCCTGGAGATGGCCGAGTCAATGGCGGCGAGGCTCCTGAAGCCGCCTCGGGAGACCGTGCCCATGGCCTCGGCGAGGCGGTTGAGCTCCCTGAGGTCCCTCACCTCGATGGCGCCCGACGCTATCGCCCTCACGTTTCTCGACGTGACCGGGCCCGGCCTCAGCCTGCTCGGGTTGGCGATCCACCTCGTCACCTCGCGCCTCGTGTAGGACGCCCCGAGCCTGGAGCCGCTCACCTGCCTGGACGGCGTCCCCGCCAGGGAGTAGACCCAGTCGTCTGCCCTCCTCGCGGAGACGCGGACGTTGACGCCCATCTCCTTGAGGGCGCCCTGGAAGTCATCGGGGCTGCGGGAGAGGCTCCTCGCGACGTCGACTCGGGCGCGTATGTCCGCAACCCAGGAGTACTCGCCGCGGCCATCGTACTCCGCCTCCGGGCGGTCGACGTGGCGCCTCATGTATACGTCGGAGTCCCTCTCGCTTGCCCTTCCAGGTCTGTCCGAGAATCGGGAGAGCCCCATCTCTCCGGCAATCCTCTGGGCGGACCTCTTGAGCGCCCTGGGGTCGGGGTCCTGGAGGCGCCTTCCGGTCGCGAGGTTGGTGTTGTTGACTATGACGTGGGCGTGGGGCACGTGGTGCTCGTTGTCGTCGTGGTACACGACGGCGACCTCGTAGTCGGCGAAGTTCTCCTCCACCCATGACATGGTGACAGACCGGAGCTCTGAGAGGCTTACTGCGTCCCTCGGGCCGGGGGAGAAGACATAATGCTTGTAGGTGCGTGCCTTCCTGCCCTTAAATGGGCTGTCATTGCCCAGTTTTTCTCGGGTCTCGTCCATGATTGACGCCCAGTTATACTCGCGGTACTCGGGGAGGCCGTCCTCTCCGATGCCCGCCATGGGCGCGTCGAGGTTGAGGAAGTCCCTTGCGAGTGCGCGGCCCTCCTTCTCGAGGTAACGCTGCGCGGCGCCGAGCTTTGTGTGCCCGGAGATCGGCTTGACGAGCGGCACGGCTACTCCCCGAAGACGACCGGCATGCCGGTGAGCTGCGCGGCCTGGCGCCGGACCTCGGCCGCGTCCCTCCTCACCTCATCGAGCCCATACGTCACGCCCTCCATCGCCTCGGCGAGGTCGAGCGCGTCTACGCCCGACTCGCGAACCGCCTTGGCGATCGCGTTCAGGGCGTGGGTCGACTGGTTGAGGAGGTGTCCGAGCGAGCGCACGTTGCGGACGTAGGCGGCGAGGGTCCTGCGGTCCAGGACGAGGACGCCGGCGGTCGCGCTACCAGGCGCCGCCGCGCCGGCCTGTGCGAGGAGCCGCACCGTGTCCGAGACAGTGGTCCCGAGCGAGTCGGCGAGCAATCTCAGCGAGGACATCTCCTCCTCGGAGAGCATGACGTGGAGCTGGATGGGTCTGGGCATGGGCCTCCCTGGGACGGGTTCTCTATGTACAAGGGGTCATGCCAATCCTAGGGGCGCGGGGGCTCCCCCGCATGCGACACCCATGACACGCTGTCATGGGTGAGCGGGACGAGACGACGAGGGGACGGTCGAGAAGGGGAGCCTGTGGAGGAGCTGCGCGACGACTCGGGGACCCCCTTGCGCGGGCGCCTTCGAGTAGGCTCGGACAAGCTATTCCATGGACTTGTACATGGAATAGACAGCTTGCTATAACGGGCTCTCAGGGCTGGTGGTCAGCCCTTCGCAGGACGGATTCGTCATCCCATGCGACTCGACGTGTGACGGTGGCGTCACGCGATGACGCTCCCTTTGCATGACAATCCCGCCATGTCAAGTAGGCATTTGCCCTGTGGCTGAATCGCGCAGTTGTGGGCGGATTGAAAAAGGTAGTTTACAGCCCATTTCCAACGATATATTATTGGAGTTAATAATAGTCCAGACCAGAGGGGGTTGTTTGTGGCGGTTACGAAGAGGGTTCAGCTTGAGTTTGCCGATCCACGGATACGAGCTATCGACTACATACAGGACATCCGCAAGGCGGCGGAAAATGCGGGCCTCAACCTCTTTTCCCGCTATCGCGTGCGACTCCAATACCCGATGCCCACAGACAACGATGGGGTTGTGGTCGATATCGTTATTCCCGACGAGATAGCCGCGACGTTTGCCGTCGGAAACCACCTTCGAGGAATTTCAAGCTACCTGCTCAGTAGATGCGGGGGACGCTACCAAGAGTTCCTGGTCGGGAAAAGGCTTCTGAACTACGTCGAGGTGACCGAGTCAGACTACACCCCGAAGGAGCTTTCCGCGGTTGACCGGCTCGAGGCCGTGGCTTCCTTCGCCAGGTTGCTGGAGCGATCCGATAAGGAGGCGTTGGAGCTGATCAACCAAATACTGGTCATTTTGGGGGAAGCGAGGCAGCCGTGGGAGCGAACTGCCAATGACTGACGTCCGGAAGGAGTGCGCTATGGAGAACGGAAACATCGCCTGCGCCGTGGAGACGCTGGCAAAGTCGATGGACGACACGCAGAAGAATGCCACAGACACCAAGGGTCCAGTCGAGCAGGTTCTGTCCCTGACCGGGAAGGACATGCATGACAAGACCGTGACCGCCATCCTTGAGGACCATGACCTGTGCATGGCTGAGAAGCTGAGTCTTATCCACTGTGAGAATGCCGATTACGACCGCCGTCAGGGGGCTAACGCCGACCGTGTGGCCCGTCTGCAGGACGTTAACACGCAAAACGTCGGTCGAGCAACAGGGTGGTGGAGCGAGAACTGGGGATGGGTAGTGTTCGCCTGCATCACGGGCCTCGCCGTCGGTACGCCACAGGGGCGTAAGCTTCTCACATCAGCGGCTAGCAGTCTTGCCGCATAGGTCAGCTGCAAGAACGCCGTCGGCTGTCTGTCGATTGGATGCCACATTCCGTTGGGTTCCGTGTTTGCCGCGCTGCCTCGTGATACGGGACAGCGCGGCAAACACGGCTTTAGCGGCCAGCAATTCAACGCTGGACGGGCTTCATGCCCGACCAGCGTTCATTCGTTGCATTCTCGGCTATGCCATGGCCGCCTGCAGGTCCTCCGCCATCGCCTTGGCGGCGTCGCGCACAACCTGCAGGCACGCGCGCATCTCCTCGTCGGTCTTTCCCACGGCCCAGCTGGCGACGTAGCCGAAGGAGTAGCCGGAGGTGTCGAGCCCCAGCGCCGCGCTCACGGCGTAGGCCACGCTCTCGGCCTGCACCTCGCGCATGGCGCGGTCGGGCATCCCCTCGGGGTCGCCGTCGTGCAGGCGGCTGTGCGCCAGCTCGTGAAGCGCCGTCTTCACGGTCTGGATCTCGGGCATGCCCTCGCGGATGGCGATGAGCTCGCCGCGGCGGAAGTAGCCCTTGGTGCCCTCGGGCAGGTCGGCCACGAGCTCGACGGGGTAGGCGGAGACGGAGCGGACGGCGTCCATCACGGCGGCGTAGCGCTCAACGCCCCCGGCGATCTCGTCCACGAGGGTGGGCAGGGGCTCGCCGTCGGTCTGGCTGACGTCGAAGACGTGGCCCACGCGGAAGCCCACGAGGCGGCGGCGCTCCTCGTCGGCGTCCTCGTCCCTGTCCTTCACGAGCATGGGCACGAGGATCTCGATGCCGCGCTCGCCCTTGCGCACGTAGCGGTTGAAGTCGCGCTTCCAGCTCCTGAAGCTGGCCACGTGGGTGGCGGTCGGCATCTGCATGGCTATCAGGATGGTGTTGCCGAGGCTGTAGTCGTAGAACCTGCTGAGGCTCTGCAGCCACGACTCCCAGCGTTCGGAGTCGTACACGGCGCGTACGCCCTCGCCGAGACGGTCGAGCGCCGCCTGCGCGCGCTCCTGTGCCCTCTCGCGTGCCTGCTGGCGCTCAGCCTTGCTCGTGTGGCGCTTGGTGCTCTTGGTGGTTGCCATGTCCTTGTCTCCCTTCGGGTGGCGGGTCTCGCACGTCCTCCGTGCGCGCTTGCCACCCTTGGAGGCCAAGGGTTTCCGCCCCGTGGTAGGCGTAGGGCAATGGAGCTCCATGGCAACCTCCACCAATCGCCCTTGGATTTGTGCGGGGTTCCGTGGGGCCCTTGACCGGAGCCGTGCGGGGCGGCCGGGAGGGGTCCCGGGGCATGGCGTGGCCATTGGGCGGGGAGTCAGCCAAAAGATGGTCCTGACATTTGTGCCATGTAATCGCTGCTAGACTTGGGTATGTTGATAAGATTCAGCCGATACTGCGGCATCTAAGGCAAGTAGGGGTGAGGCATGCTTCTTTACACGGTGCATGGAAAAGAGGGCGGCAACGATCGGAGGTCGGTTGCCGACAAGAGCGGCCTGTCGGATTACCTCGGCTACGTGCCCATGTTTTGCAGCCTGGTGAACCGTGACTCCTTGACCGACACGTGGTTTCGCGTCTACAGTGCCTCGCCGAGCTTCGTCGAGGTGATTGACGTCTACGAGGTGGACGACGCCGATGCAACTCCCATGGATGTCGTTGACTGGTGCAACCTGTGCCTGCGCGAGCAGTATCCAAGTGATAGCCGCCCGTTTGAGCTCATGATGAATAGTCGCCATCCAGAGTCGACCGACTACCTTCTGAATCCCAAGGCGGCCGTAAGACGGCAGTGGAGGTTTGACGTCCTCGACCTGATCAACTGTTCGGTTGACGGGATCGAGGGGGACGAGCAGCTGAAGAAAGCCCTTGCTCTGTCAATGAGAAAGCTGCGTGCGGCTCCATCAAAAATGTCCAGCTTCTATGAGTCCGTAAGCGGCAGAGACGCGCTTTCCGGGCAGTTGACGATGGAGACCTGGTATCGCCTTATCACGTTGAGCGGAGCTATCCCGTTCATCTGGTCTACGGTGACGGGAAATGACATCTCTCCCAGGCTCGTGGATATCGACGTCGCCGACTTGGGAAAGACAGGTGGCCTGCAGAAGGCACAGCTGCTGCTGGCCGAATGGGACAACACGCTAGGGGAGAACGACGAGTTCTCACACGCTCAATTCCAGGCGATGAGGCCCTTCTTCATCGATGGGTGCGACCAGCTCGCTCACTCGATTGCAGATGGGGTGGCTTCGAAGCTACGAATGGGTCGCAACGACGAATGCTTCTGCGGCAGCGGCAAGAAGTACAAGAAGTGCTGCTCGAGAAAGAGCCTCGACGAGCTCTCGCGAACGTAGCCACGCACCGCTGGCCCTGCCGGCCACGGCCATGATTGCCGCCGTATCGAGACACCGCTATCATCCTTATATAAGGTTTATGCCTCACGGAGGAGGTAGGGCTTATGGTCGACGAGCAGGACCTGCGCAAGGCCATGCTTATTGGCAACAAGACCGAGCGGATCATCTTCGCGACGACCCCCGAGCTCAAGGAGGCCGTCGCATTTATGTCCGAGGAGAGGTGTATGACCATATCGGCGTACATAACCTCGCTCATCGTGGATGATGTCCTGGCGCACAAGGGGGTACTGCCCGATGGCTTCGGAAAATAGGCTCGAGGGGGCGTGCATCACCCGCGAGCAGTTCCTCATGCGTGAGGTGCGCACCGTGGCGCGCCTGCGCCAGGAGGGGCTCTCGGACGACGAGGTGGTCGAGCGCGTCGCCTCTGAGAACCTCATCCAGTACCCGACGGACCGCATGGTGCGCAACATCGCCTCGGTCTGCGTGAAGCGCCTGAACGCGCTCGGAAGCCCCGCGCTGGAGCGCATCATCGCCTCCGGCGAGCCCGAGGCGGCCGCGCAGGCCAACCTCTACGCGATGATGCGCACCTACCCGCTCGTCCGCCACTTCATGGAGACGGTCGTGGCCGAGCACTACCGCGACCTAGACCACTCCCTCGGCAAGATGGAGATGAACGGCTGGGTCACGCGCGTCCAGGAGGACTACGACAACATCGCGCGGCTCTCCGACGCCACCATGGGCAAGGTCAAGCAGGTGCTGAGAAACGGCCTCGTCCAGTGCGGGATGCTGCGCTCGGCACGCTCCTCGGAGCTCGTGCCCATCGCGCTCGACCTCGACGTCGAGGACGGCATCCGGGAGCTCGGCGACATGGACGCGCTCGCCGCGTTCAACGTGAGGTGGTCGTGATGGCTGCATCGGAAGCTGCGAGGAACGACCTCCACGGCCGATTCGCCAAGCTGCGCGCGCACCTCGCCGACCCCGACTTCCTCGGCAACAGGGGGCTCGGCAACGAGGTCGGCATCTACACGCTCTGCTACGACCCCGCGCTCGAGATCGAGGTGCGCGACCTTGTCACGCGCCTCAAGTCCGATGACCTGCCCGCGCGGATAGTGGAGCACAACCTCTACGGCATCATGCTCGCGCGCCTCGAGGAGCGCCGTCTGCTCGGCCGCATGGACATGTACGAGAAGAGGCGCGGGCGCGAGTGGATCGCCGGGCAGATCGCGAACCTGTGCCCCGCCAACATGTACGCCTCGCGCATCGCCGCGACCCCGCGCGAGTACGGCGACGTGATCCTCATCACCGGCGTGGGGGAGGTCTTCCCGTTCCTGCGCCTGCACGACCTCTTCGACAGCATCCAGCCGCTCGTGGGGGACGTGCCCATCGTGGCCCTGTACCCGGGGCGCTTCGACGGGCGCAACCTCCAGCTCTTCTCCCGCCTGGAGGAGGAGCACTACTACCGGGCGTTCGACCTCGTCTAGCGAGAAAGGCTTCAAGAATGATCATCCAGCGCTTGTTTGCCAAGGACATAGACCGTCCCATCAATGGCGTCGTCCAGGTGTCGGATAACAGAGCCATCGGTCAGGAGCTCGACGAGTACGTGGTCACCCGCGAGCTTCGCCGCCACTTCGCGGACTTCTTCGGGGCCTACGAGGACGCCCTCGACACGCCGACCGACCGCGTGGGCGTGTGGGTCTCCGGCTACTTCGGATCGGGCAAGTCCCACTTCCTCAAGATGCTCTCGTACCTGCTCTCCAACCCCGAGGTCGATGGCCGGCGCGCCATCGACTACTTCGACGACAAGATCGACGACCCCATGGTCATGGAGCAGATGAGGCGCGCGGCCTCCGTGGAGACCGAGGCGATCCTGTTCAACATCGACGACATGGGCGGCGGCTGGAAGGAGGGTGCCTACTCCGAGACAGCGCTGCTGCGCACGTTCGCTCGCGTCTTCTACGAGCACCTCGGCTTCTTCGGGCTCGACCTCAAGCTTGCCCGCTTCGAGAAGATGGTGGACGATCGCGGCGGCACCCAGCGCTTCCGCGAGGCCTACGAGCGCATCGCGGGCGTGCCCTGGGTGGAGGAGCGCGACGCCTACGGCTTCCACAGCATGGAGATCGCCGAGGCCGCCGAGGAGGCGCTTGGTCTCTCCGTCTCCGACGTGGAGAGCTGGATCGACAACGAGGTCATGGTCGCGCTCTCGCCAGTTGACTTCGTGGCGGACGTGAAGGCCTACGTCGAGCGCCGCAAGGCCGAGTGCGGCGGCAGGTTCCGCCTGCTCTTCATGGCCGACGAGATGGGACAGTTCATCGGCTCCAACGTGAGCCGAATGCTCAACCTCCAAACCATCGTCGAGGGCTTGGGCACGCAGTGCCAGGGCGACGCGTGGGTGATGGTTACCAGCCAGGAGGCTCTCGACGAGATGCGCACCATCGTGGAGAACGACTTCTCCAAGATCCAAGGGCGCTTCGCCACGCGCCTCTCGCTCTCTAGCTCGTCGGCCGACGAGGTAATCAAGCGTCGTGTGCTCGCAAAGGACGCCACCCCCGCGCATGAGCTGCGCGCCGTGTACGAGGCGAATTCGGCGGTGCTCAAGAACCTCTTCTCCCTCGAGCAGGCGGCAGGCAACCTCGTGGGATACACGGGCGCCGAGGACTTCGTCGAGACCTACCCCTTCGTGGGCTACCAGTTCGCGCTCATGCCCGATGTCCTCAACCAGATCCGCAAGCACGGCTACTCGGGCAAGCACATCTCCACCGGCGAGCGCTCCATGCTCTCCGCCTTCCAAGAGTCCACGCAGGCCGTCGAAGACCGAGAGGTTGGCGCGCTCGTGCCCTTCTGGCGGCTTTTCGACACGCTTGAGCGCCAGCTCGACCACGGCATCAAGCAGGTCTTCGAGCGGGCCCGCCGGCAGGCGGAGCGCGGACAGGGCCTAGAAGGGTTCGACGTCCAGGTCCTGAAGTCCCTCTACCTCGTGGTGTACTTGCCCGACGCGCAGCTGCCCACTACCGTCTCCAACGTCGCCATCCTCATGGCAGACTCCATCGACGCCGACACGCTCGCCCTCAAGGGGAAGGTGCAGGCGGCCCTCGAACGGCTCGTCGCGCAGAACTACGTCACGCGCGACGGGCAGCGCTATACGTTCCTCACCGACCAGGAGCAGGACGTTGAACGCGAGATCCAGGCCACGCAGATCGACTCCTCCGACGTGCTCGAGCGCATCAAGGGCATCGTCTACGACGGCATCTACACCTCCAACAAGCTTCGCAAGGGCGCCAACGACTTCCCGGTGGACCGCTACGTGGACGACTCCATCCACGGCCGCCTGCAGAACGGCATGAGGCTGGACCTCCTCACCGTGTCGCACGAGCTCTCCGAGGCCTCCGACATCGAGCTGGGCATGCGCTCGGCAGGCCAGGCGCTCGTGGTGCTCGCCGCGGACGGGGACTACTACGGGCTCGTGCAGGGGGCGGCCAAGGTCCGCAAGTACGTGCAGGGAATCAACCGCGAGGGCCTGCCCGAGGAGAAGCGCGCCTTCGTGGAGCGCAAGCAGCGCCAGGCCAACGAGGACGTGAAGGCCGCCCGTACGGTCCTGGAGGACGCGATCGTGCACGCGCGCATCGCCGTGGACGGGCAGGTCGTGCCCATCCCCGCGACCACGGCCAAGGGCAAGCTCGACGCGGTGCTCGAGCGCCTCGCCGGGGCGGTCTTCACCAAGGCCGAGCTCGTCGACGCCCCGCTCGCCGGCGACGCGCAGCTCGGCGAGGCACTCGCCGGCCAGCAGTCGCTCGCGGGGGTCGATGCGCCCAACGCGGGCGCCTGCGCGGAGATGCTCCGCTACCTCGAGGCGCAGGACCGCACGCACCAGCAGGTGAGCTTCGGCGACCTGCAGCGCCACTTCCAGGAGCGGCCCTACGGCTGGCGACAGGACGACGTGTCGCTCGTGCTCGCAACGCTCATCGGCCAGCAGAGGGCGGGCGTCGCCTACGCAGGCGCGACGGTGGCCGCGCGCGACCCCAAGCTCCGCGGCATGCTCACCAACCAGTCCAACTTCGACAAGCTCGGCGTCAAGGTGCGCCGGAGCGTGCCCGCACACCTCGTCTCGGGCGCCAAGGCGCTCCTGCGCGACCTCGACCCCATGGCACAGGTGCCCTCCGACGAGGACGGCCTCGTCTCCGCGGTGGCCGACGCGCTCGGCCGCGTGGGGGACAGGTGCGCCGCCCTCGAGAGGCGCTACCAGTCCGGACGCGCCTACCCCGGCGAGGGGGAGGTCCGCAAGGTGAGGTCGGCAGTCGACGGACTGCTCGGCGGCAGCCGCGACCCGGAGGCGTTTCTGAGGTCGGCCACCATCGCGGCAGACGACCTCGCCGACGACCTCGAGGACATGGGCGCCGTCGAGCAGTTCTTCAAGAGCCAATCGCAGATCTTCGACCAGGCGGCTGACACCGTGCGACGCCTGGGCTCGGAGCGCACCTACTTCGAGGGCGACCCCGCAGTGACCAAGGCGCTGGGCGACATCGACGCCATCCTCACGCTCGAGCGCCCCTACGGCCGCGTGCACGAGCTCACCGACCTCCGCAAGGCGGCGGAGGCCGCCTACGACGCGGTCGTGCGCGATATGAGGGAGAGGAAGCTCTCGCAGCTCTCGGCGACCGTCGCCGAGGTGGAGGCGTACTGCGAGTCGCAGAAGGCGAAGGCAAGCACCGAGATCGGCGCGATAGCGCGCGACGCCAGGATATACGAGAAGGACAGGAGGCTCGCCATCGAGCACGAGAGATCCTGTACGAGGCTCGACGCCATCGGGAGCCAGGTCAGCGCATGGGCGGGCCAGCAGTACAAGAAGGTGGACGAGGCTGTGCGTAAGGCCGCCCAGGCCAAGATAGACGTCACCGGCGCCAAGGTGACGGTCCCGCCCGTTCCGCAAAAGAGAACCAAGGTCCTCAGCCGCTCTGTGGTCTGTCCGACCAGGCTCCTCGACTCCGAGGAGGCAGTCGATGCCTACGTGGCAAGCATCAGGAGCAAGCTCATGGACGCGCTGCGCGAGAGCGGCTCGGTCCGCCTCGGCTAGGAGGGTAAAGGCAAATGAACACCAACGCGATCCGCGACGTCGCGACCAAGGCCCGCAGGCAGCTCATGGAGGCCGTGGAGAGGCGCTGCCTCCTCTACGGCATCGAGGAAGGCGCGCAGAGGGATGCGGACACCGTCAACGGTCGCGTGCTCTCCGCCAGCGAGCGCTCACAGCGTCGAGAGCTCCTGCGCATGCAAGACGAGCTGCGTGGCGACGGGAAGCCCGGCTCCGGACACGCCGCCCTTGTGGAGCAGGCGGCCTACACCTGGTTCAACAGGCTCTTTGCCATCCGTTTCATGGAGCTCAACGACCGCTTGCCTAGCCACGTGCGGATGCTCTCGGCGCAGGACGGCTCCTTCGCGCCAGAGTGCTTGCATGAGGCGATGGACCTGCCACTTGACGCGCTCGATCGTGGCGAAGTAGCTCGTTTAGTGGCCGAGGGTGACGACGAGGGGCTCTTCAGGCTGGTCCTTCTCGCCCAGTGCGCGGAGCTAGCCGAGTGCATGCCGGCGGTATTCGAGCGCGTCGGCTCTGCGATGGAGCTGCTTTTGCCGGACGGCCTGTTGGCCAAGGACGGCGTCATCGAGTCGCTCGTCACGGGTGTCCCCGAGAACGACTGGCGCGAAGGCGTCGAAATTGTGGGCTGGGCGTATCAGTTCTACGTTCTAGAAAGACACGATGAGGTATTTGCGGGCTATAAGAAGAGTAAAAAAGCCGGTCCTGGTGACATAGCTCCGGCAACACAGCTATTCACACCCGATTGGATTGTGCGCTATCTTACTGACAATTCGCTCGGAAGGCTGTGGAAGCTGAATAATCCCACGTCTGGTCTTATCACCTCGATGAACTATTATCTTGAACCTAATTCGAGTGATCATGAACGTCATCTTGTGATTGCTTCTCCAGAAAATATTAAGGTTGTTGATCCTGCATGCGGTTCTGGCCACATTTTGTGCTACGCCTTTGATTTGCTGGCCAGAATGTATGAGGAGCTCGGTTATCGAAAAAGGGACATCGCTCGGTTCATCCTCAGCGAGAATCTATCAGGAATCGAAATTGATTCTCGCGCTGCATCGCTTGCTTCGTTTGCACTTACCATGAAGGCATGCGAGCTTGACCCAAGATTCCTCAACCGAGCTGTTCCTCCGAGAATTACATGTATTCAGTCTGTAGAGTTTGATACTGAGGAATTGTCTCAATGCGTAGATGTTGCTGAGCATGCCGAACTCTTCGATACGCTTAAACACCTGGGCGAAATTGGAAGCTTGTGGAGTCCAACAGCAGGTGATTATGACATACTTAATCAACTGGAATCAGTGGCGGTTAACGAGGTGGATCTTTTCGCAAAGAGAATTGCCTCTAAGGCTTCAACCGCCAAAGGGTACGCCAATTTGCTTAGCACCGCTTATGATGTGGTGATAACCAATCCTCCGTACATGGGCAACGGTAATATGAATGCTTTCTTATCGGATTGGGTGACACGCCACTATCCAGATGAGAAGAGCGACCTCTGCACTTGTTTCGTTAGTAGAGGAATGAGGTTTGCTAAAGAGTATGGATACAATGCAATCATCACATCAGACACCTGTATGTACTTGGCATCGTTTAATGAGTTTCGAAAGAACCTTCTGCAGAACTCAACGATACTGACGCTCATTGACACCCGAGGCATGAACGCACATCCAGATGTATTTGACGCGAATGCAGGCTGGGTATTCAGTTGCGGGTTTGCAGACCGCAGTTTCTCTGGAACCTATGTAAGGCTAAACAATAGGATTGGAGAAAAGGAGCAGGCTCTTAGAGACGCTGCATCAAATCCCGAGTGTGATTTCGTGTTTCATTCATCAGCGGAACGTTTTGAAGGCGTTCCCGGACTAGCTTTTGATTATTGGATTGGCGATGGATTGC